>CAZBEL010000099.1:0-5738 GCA_964490885.1 uncultured bacterium | reverse complement strand
AAGGGAGTCACGGTTAACTGCATCGCCCCGGGTTATATTGAAACTGACATGACCGCCGACTTATCAGAGGAAGTAAAAGAAAATTTACGAAAGCAAATCCCTCTCGGCCGGATCGGCCAGCCTGACGACGTGGGAACCTTAGTGGTCTTTCTGGCGTCGGAAGAGGCAGGGTATATCACCGGGCAGACGATCGCTATTGACGGTGGTATGACGATGCACTAACGAACAAGGAGGTCTTTCATGTCCACATTCGACAAAGTCAAAGAAGTCATCATCGATAAACTGGGTGTCGAGGAGGAAAAAATCACTCCCGAAGCGTCCTTCGTGGATGATTTAGGCGCAGATTCCCTGGATACCGTGGAGCTAATCATGCAATTCGAGGAGGAATTTGGGATCGAAATCCCCGACGAGGACGCCGAAAAAATCACCACCGTGGGAGCGGCCGTAGAATATATCGATAGTAAGTAGGCTACCATGAGTCGAAGAGTGGTCATCACCGGGTTAGGTGTCCTGGCACCTAATGGAAACAGTGTCACAGAATACTGGCAAGCGCTCCTGGCCGGAAAAAGTGGCATTGACCAGATTACTTACTTCGACACCACTGACTTTCCCGTAAAGATCGCCGGCGAATTGAAAGGGTTCGATCCCACGGACCACTTTGACCGTCGGGAAGCACGTAAGCTGGATCCATTTTCCATCTTCGCCCTGGTAGCCGCAAAAGAAGCTCTTCAACACGCCGGGTTGGACAAAGGTGACCACGACCCGGATCGGGTTGGGGTTATGTTAGGATCGGGTGTCGGGGGAATTCAAACCTTAGAACAACAGCACCGGATCCTCATCGAACGGGGTCCCCGAAGAATCTCCCCCTTCTTTGTCCCCATGATGATCATCAACATCGCCGCCGGTCAGGTAGCCATGCACTGGAATTTCCGCGGACCGAATCAAACGGTGAGCTCCGCATGTGCCTCAGCAACAGATGCCATCGGCATCGCTTACCGGATGATCCAGACGGGAAGTGCAGATGTAATGGTTGCCGGAGGAACGGAAGCTTGCATTGCACCCCTCCCTATCGCTGGTTTTGCCAATATGAAAGCCCTCTCCACACGAAACGGGGATCCACAGGGTGCCAGTCGCCCCTTTGATAAAGATCGGGACGGGTTTGTAATGGGTGAAGGGGCCGGCGTCCTCATTCTCGAATCTGAAGAACACGCCCGGCAACGGGGTGCCCCTATTTTAGCTGAAGTAGCCGGATATGGGGCAACTGACGACGCTTTCCACATCACTCAACCAGCTCCCGGGGGAGCCGGAGCCGTCAAAGCCATGCAGGGAGCCATCCAGGACGCAAGCCTCAACCCGAAAGATATTCAATATATTAACGCTCACGGTACCTCCACACCGTACAATGATAAAAACGAAACCATGGCGATTAAAGAAGTTTTTGGTGAGCATGCTTATAACCTAAAAGTTAGTTCTACCAAATCGATGACCGGACATTTATTAGGAGCCAGCGGGGCCGTGGAAGCCATTGCTTCCGTCATGGCCATAAAGGAGGGTATGGTCCCCCCCACTATCAATTATACGACCCCCGATCCGGAGTGCGATCTCGACTATGTCCCCAACGAAACGCAACCTCTTACGGTGGAAGCAGCTCTTTCAAACACTTTTGGCTTTGGGGGACATAACGCAGTTATTTGTATTCGTCGCTGGATTGAATAGGGTGTCCCTTTTTCGTTCTCTTTTCCGGCGCTCCGCACCTCAACCTTACCAGACCCTTCAAGCCCAGATAAACTATCACTTCCGCCATCCCGATTACCTAAAGCAGGCATTTCGGCACCGTTCGGTGGACGCCCGGCCCCGTCAGAATTACGAACGCTTAGAATTCTTAGGAGACGCAGTTGTAGATATTATCGTAAGCCGGGAACTCATGCAGGAATTCCCCGAAGGCGATGAAGGGTTGTTAACCCAAAAACGCTCCGCCCTAGTACAGAAGTCTTTTTTAGGAGCCATGGGAAAAATGCTGAATTTGCTGGACTATTTAGAAATTGAGCCAACGGTTAATTTACAGAATGAAAAAGTGGCCAATAAACAATATGCCAACCTATTTGAAGCATTGGTGGGTGCCCTCTTTTTAGATGGCGGATTAGAACCAGCTCGTCGGCTCATTTTAGAAACGGTTTGGCAGAACCGTTTCAACGCCTGGAAAAGTGTAAACTATAAAGGCCAACTTATCGAATATTGCCACGCCCACCAGATCGGGAATCCTAAATTTCAAATTACCGATGTATCGGGACCGGATCATCAGAAACTTTTCGAAGTCCATGTCCGCATTGGTTCAGAGACCTTTCCTACCGGGATTGGATATGATAAAAAATCAGCCGAACAAGCGGCTGCACAACAAGCATTGGACGTTTTAGAAAAGAAAGCTTCTTAAGATTTTAATTCTTTCAAGCGGTCCCTGATCCGGGCCGCGATTTCGTACTCTTCCTCCTCGATGGCTTTTTGTAACCGTTTCTCTAACAGTTGGCGACTGGTTACTTGTGATTTTTCCACTCCTACTTTGATATCTTCCTCTTCTCCTTCAACAATGGCCGCTTCTTCGAGAACCTTATCCGCTACTAAAATGGGAGCCGAAAGACGTAACGCCACTGCCAAGGCATCGCTGGGGCGCGAGTCGATGGAACGCTTCCCGATCGTCTTACCCTGAAGTTCCATGCGGGCGTAAAAAACACCCTCCCTTAACTCGGTAATTTTTACGGCTGTTAGTTTACTACCGATCTCCCGAATGATATTACCAATTAGGTCATGAGTTAGAGGACGTGGTGTTTCCATAAACTCTAAAGAGATGGCGATGGCCTGGGCCTCGAAGGCCCCAACAATGACCGGAAGCTTGCGTGGACCGTTGATTTCTTTAAGGACCACCGCATAACTTCGACTGGGAGGATGGAAAGAAATCTTGTTTACTTTTACAGGAATCATCATGGAGTCCACCTGCGCTAAATATAGGTTAAGTTGGATCGTCAAACAATCATTTTCCCAGCGGTATTTTCGCCAATTCCGATTTTAAGCGTGAAATTTTCTCTACCGGTGTGGGATCGGTACCGTGCAAACGAGCGCACCAATAACTCACCCAATCTCCAAAGTGGATCAAATGTAAATAACGCTCTATTCGCGAAGATCCATCCATTTGAATGACTTCTTGTCGAAGACCAAATGGATCCAAGAGTTGACGGGTAATCCGTTGTCGATATTGGACCCGCTCTTGATCAGCCGCATCCTGAATCCAAAGAATACTTAGATGCTGAAACAATTTCTTATTATTCTCCCAACCCACGATTTCATTATGGTTCATTTCTGGAAGATCGTTATTGTAAGCTAACATCTTGGCATTCTCACAAAACTGCCCCTTCCAGCGCAGTGCAATCACGGAAGTAGCTTCCGTTTCACCATAAAGAATGGGAATCGTACGGTAAATTTCTCTAGCCAAAACATAAGTTGGATTCTCCTCACTTTCTAACGCGTAAGAATCACGAACTTTTTTAAGACGTTCAATTGCGGCTGATAATTCGTCTTTAAGGTCGACTCTTAATAATCCACACTTTTTTAGCAGGTAAAGCATCGGAACAAAAGAGTAGCCTAGAGCTGCGCGGGGTTGCAGTCCACTGGGAATCGTAACCACGTCATAGTCACCGTTTTGCAACCGGGATGTTAATTCCCCTCCTGTGGAAATACCGCAGATTTTAGCCTCGGATTCCCGAGCTTGCTGAAAAACACTCAGTGTTTCCTCTGTATTACCGGAATAAGAGGAACAAATCACCAGAGTATTAGCGTTGACCCAAGCTGGCAACCGATAATTCCGAATGACTATAACTGGTACAGGCATTTCATCCAGGATCAGCACCCGACAAAGATCGCCACCAATGGCCGAACCGCCCATGCCAGCAATGATAACCGTTTGGATATTTTTATATGTCCTTTTTATAGAAATTCGCTCCCCGATAGACAAGGCTTCGGTAATATGGTCGGGAAAATTATAAATTGCTTGTAGCATGTTTTGGGCGTCTTGAGGTTTTGAGGTCATCTTAGGCATTTCTCCTGGCTACCATGTCAGTAAACTGTTTAATCAAACCACGACCCGGTTGGGGAAAGACTTCCAGATCGCGATCCACTAAGGTGAAATATTTATCTGCCAGATCCACCACTTGGCGGTAAACCCCAATTTCGGTAAAAAATTCCTTTAAACCTACCAGTTGATCTTCAATCGGTTTTGAAGCTGAATCCATTAGTATGCTCTGCCAATGCTTAGGAGCGGCGCGGCGGGATAAAATCGTAAGGGCTGTCTGCTTCCCGGCAATGATGTCGCTTCCCTGACTTTTTCCCAAAGTCTCAGAGTCACCGTAGATTTCTAATAGATCGTCCTGGATCTGAAAGGCAATCCCTAAATGGATGCCAAAGGAATAAAGTCGTTGGAGGATGGCATCATTCTGGTCCCCTAAAATGCCACCTAACTGGGCACATAAGGCCAATAAGGCACCAGTCTTTTTCTCGATCATGGTCAAATATTGATCGATACCAATGGTATAATTAGCCTCAAATGCCTTGTCGTACGCTTGCCCTTCACACACCATGAGAGCAGCCTTATTAAAAGCACAAATGGCGGGCAGGGTATTGGTTTTAACCCTACAAATAAACTCCTGGGCCCAGGCAAAAAGGCCATCCCCGGCTAACACAGCTGTGGAATCGTCCCACTGGCAATACACGGTTGGTTTATTATGACGAATTTCATCCCGGTCCATAATGTCATCATGAACTAGAGTAAAATTATGGAGCAACTCCACCGCCAGGGCAGCGGAGAGAACCTCTTCTTCTTCAGCACCAAAAGCTTGGCTACTTAGAAAAACCAAAATGGGACGTAGGCGTTTCCCGCGTCCCTGGAGAGCATAGCGAACGGGTGTATAGAGGTAATCCGGTTCTTTTGGAAGGGGTAATTGAGCAAGAGCGGTGTTGATTCTATCCCGAAAAGCGGCAATTTCCCGGAGTGCTGATTCAGTGTCCAACGTCGATTCTCAACTTACCAAAGGATTGTAATTTTTCTAACACGAGGGATTTGATTTCTTCCATCCGTTCTGGGGTAGCAGCCTCGAAACGGCAGACAATCACCGGCTGGGTATTGGAAGCTCTCACCAATCCCCATCCATCACCAAATTTTATCCGCACTCCATCAATAGTCACACAATCGTAGTGTTCCTTAAAATAGGATTCAGCTTTCTGGGCAATGTTGAACTTCTCTTCGTCCGATTCCGCTTCCAGGCGCATCTCAGGCGTGGAGTAGTAGCGGGGCAACTCACTCACCAGCGCTGAGAGTGATTTAGAGCTACGGGATAACATTTGGGCTGCACGGGCCGCTACATAAACGGCATCGTCGTAACCAAAATAATCATCAGCAAAAAAGATATGCCCACTCATCTCACCGCCCAATTTACATCCCAGTTCACCCATTTTCTGCTTGATGAGGGAATGGCCCGTCTTGTACATCACCGGGTTTCCACCAAAATATAGAATCCGATCTTCCAGGGTTTGGGAGCATTTCACATCAAAAAGGATGTCTTCCCCATCGGTAATCACCTCTGGGAGAAATAAAGCTAGCAGCTGGTCAGCCCACACGATCTCACCTCGCTCATCGACGATTCCAATGCGGTCAGCATCTCCATCAAAAGCAACACCCATATCATAATCGCCGG
>CAZBEL010000098.1:0-5753 GCA_964490885.1 uncultured bacterium | reverse complement strand
GTAGGTTTGGGGACTTTCTTTTAACACCTTCTTTAGCAATGACTCGGCAACGGCAAAACGTCCGGCATTATAGTGCTCCACTGCCTGGAGAAAATGTTCTTTTCCTTGACGTTCTCTAGACCAGGTTTGGTCGGCCGATAACAAGCAAAAAAAGGAAACATATACTAGAAAAGCCAAAAGGCCCCTGGAAGAAGAGAAATGCATTTTGGGAAGGATCGGCGAGTATCTCATAAGAAAGAGAATGGACAACTGTTACCCATACCTCATTCCCACTCAATTGTTCCCGGTGGTTTGGACGTGATATCATAAACGACCCGGTTAATGCCCTGTACGTTATTCACGATACGGTTGGAAATGCGGGAAAGGACCTCCGGAGGCATGCGGTACCAATCGGCAGTCATGCCGTCGCTACTTGTGACCGCCCGTAGGGCTAACAGGTAACCATAGGTACGCCGATCACCCATGACTCCCACTGTCTTCAAGGGCACTAAAACAGCAAACGCCTGCCAGATGTCATGGTACAGGTTTTCCTGGTGCAACGTATCCAGGAAAAGTTCATCAGCTTGACGCAGGATCGCTAATCTTTCTGCGGTAACTTCACCTAATATGCGCACGGCTAGTCCCGGCCCAGGAAAAGGGTGCCGTTGCAAGAGAGCCTTAGGTAGACCCAATTCCCGACCTACCTGGCGCACCTCATCTTTAAATAGTTCTTTCAACGGTTCCACCAACTCAAAGGCCATATCTGTAGGCAACCCCCCAACATTATGATGGCTTTTAATTACGGCCGCCGGCCCGCCTTGATGGACGGTACCACTCTCAATGACGTCGGGATACAGGGTACCCTGGGCTAGGTACCTAAAACCCCTTAACTCTTCCGCCACCAGTTCAAAAGAACGAATGAATTGTTCCCCGATGCGTTTCCGTTTTTCTTCTGGATCGAGGACACCCTTTAATTTTTCCAGGAACAATTCCCGATGATCCACCATTTTCACCGGAAATTTTAATGCTTCTTCTAAATCAGTAACGACCTGGCGAGCTTCCGCACTACGTAATAAGCCGTGATCAATAAATACAGCGATCACCTGATCCCCTACTGCCCTGTGCAGTAGTGCTGCTACTACGGTGGAATCTACGCCTCCACTAACTCCGCAGAGAACCCGTTCATTACCCAACTGTTCCCTCAGGGTGTGAATCTTATCCGTGATGAAATGTCCTGTTGTCCACGAGGGCTCACAACCCGCAATGTCAAACAGGAAATTCCGTAGCATGATGGTGCCAGCTTCGGTATGACTGACTTCCGGGTGAAACTGGGTAGCGTACCTTCGGCTCTTTGGTTCTGCCATGGCAGCAACGACATCATTAGAAGATTTAGCCAAAACCGTCCAACCCCCGGGAAGCTTTGTGACCTGATCACGGTGACTCATCCACACCTTGATTTTCGAAGGGACATCACGAAAAAAAAGATCGTGATCCTGAACCTGAACCTTGCTTAATCCGTACTCACCACCTTCTCGCGTAGTGACTTCGCCCCCGAAATAATCCGCCAACAATTGAAGACCATAACAAATTCCTAATATAGGAATGTCTATGTTAAAAATCCTGGGATCGCACACTGGTGCCGAGCCATGATAGACGCTGGAAGGCCCCCCCGAAAGTATAAGAGCCTTAGGATTTCGGGATTGAATCTCGTTAAGGGCGGTTTTATAAGAAAGAATCTCGGAGTGGACATGCTGTTCCCGAATCCGACGAGCGATGAGTTGTGTATATTGGGAGCCGAAATCTAATACGATCACGCCCCCCTGATGTTGTTTCACGTCCAATCCCAACTTTTTAGGGTAGTTAAAAACGATTGGTTAGTGAGTTGATAATGAATGGGCGTCACGCTAATGAACCCCTGAGTTAAAGCATGACTATCCCGCTCAACTTGACGTTCGGGATCTACTAACTCTCCCGTCATCCAGTAATAGATTCGACCTCGCGGATCCTCACGCTTATCGAAACGATCTTTAAAGTAGACGCTGCCCTGTTCGGTCACCTGGTAACCACGAATCTCAGCAAGTGGCCGATTGGGCACATTCACATTCAACAGGGTTCCCGGTGGCAGACCTTTCCGGATAATCTTTTTGGCCACATTGACGGCAACCTCCTTCGCGGCGTCGAAGTCCCCATCCTTCATGGAATCCAGACTAATGGCCATGGAGGGGATCCCTAATAGGGTTCCTTCCGTAGCTGCTGAGACAGTGCCTGAATAAATAACATTAGTCCCCACATTGGCTCCTAAGTTAATACCGGAAACGACCAGATCAGGCGGGGCTTCCAAAAGGGCGTGTACGGCGATCTTAACGCAATCGGCCGGGGTACCGTCTACGGCAAACCCTTGAAAGCCATCGCGCCGTTGCACTGGTTGTAAGCGAATGGGGTTGGAAATGGTAATGGCATGTCCCACGGCACTTTTTTCAGTGTCCGGGGCCACAATAGTCACATCCCCCACAGTCTTCATGGCCTCCCAGAGGGCGTAGATCCCGTGGGCGTAGATTCCATCGTCATTGGTAATAAGGATTTGAGGTCGTTTACTCATGTGAGCATGCTCAAAAGGTTGGATAATGTGGCTTTCATCTCCGACCGGGTGACAATATGATCGATAAACCCTTTTTCTAGCAGAAATTCCGCCCGTTGGAAACCGGGGGGTAAATCCTGACCAATGGTCTGCTTAATTACCCTGGGACCAGCAAAACCAATGAGGGCGCCGGGCTCAGAGAGGATCACGTCCCCTAACATGCCGAAACTGGCGGTCACTCCTCCGGTTGTGGGATCGGTAAGAACGGCAATATAAAGGCCACCCTCTTCGGAAAACCGGGCCAATTTGGCACTGGTCTTAGCCAGTTGCATGAGGGAGATGGCCCCTTCTTGCATGCGGGCTCCCCCAGAAGCACAAAGGATAATGAGAGGCAACTGTTTCTCCCGAGCATGGTCTATAGCCCGGGAGACCTTCTCGCCCACCACGGAACCCATACTCCCCCCAATAAAGGCAAAATTCATTAAACCTAATACAATGGGATGATCGTCTAAACGGCCTTCATAAATAGTAATGGCGTCTCTTTGTCCCGTTTTTTCCTGGGCAGACTTCAATTGTTGAACATATTTCTTTTCGGCCTGGAAGTTCAAAGGATCGGCAGGTTCTAAAGTGTCGAACAGCACCTTTGCTTGGCCTTCATCCAATAAGAGGTTATAGTACACATCAGGCGGAACCCGGAAATGGTGTCCACAATGGCGACAAACAGACAATTGGCGTTCCAATTCCGAGCGGTAGAGGATATCAGTACACCCCGGACATTTGATCCAAAGACCGTCGGGAATTTCCCGCTTGTCGGTCTCTTTTATCTTCTTTGCTACGCGTTTAAACCAGGCCATAGTAAGTGTACCTGTTTAGAAAACGAAGAAGTCCATAAAGTACGTTTTTCAAGCTATCCACGGGGAGAACTTATTGTGCATAACCTATTGAATTCTATCTCTGGATTCATCCTACGCAAAGTTACTGGGGGACATTCTGTTTTTGAGGATCCAGGTATAGTACCAGGGCATCCTCGCCGTCTTCATAATAGTTTTCCCTGACACCCACTTCCTCAAAACCTAGGTCGCAATAGAGGTTAAGGGCGGGTAGATTGGAGCGCTTTACTTCCAGGGTGACCATTTTATTATGACAATAACGATTTAAAAAGACCTCTAAAAGGTGTTTCCCATAACCCCGGTGTTGATAGGGAATGTCTATGGCTAAATTCAAAATACGAACACCCTCAGCGAGATGTTGAGCGAAGAGATATCCGATGATTCTCTCCTTTTCCTCTAATACGATGGAGACAACCCTGGATTGCAAGGTAAGTTCATAAGCCAATTGGTCCCGCGTCCAGGGGTAGCTAAACACCCGTTCCTCGATAATTGAGAGGGTTTCTAAGTCCGCTAAAGTCGCCTTGCGAATTAGCATTAGAAAGACTTCCTTACCTGGAAAGTGCTTACGTAGTGTGGTGTGAGACGATCCAGCTCGTTGACGACCCACTCGCCATAATATCGTTGGGCCAAAACAGCCACCCATTTGGCCGAAGGGGTAACTTCCTTTGCCATACCTCTTTTCTGTAAAAATTTACCGCATCCGTAATGGACCAACTCAACCTCCGATGGTAGTTCTGGAAGGATTTCTTTCCAGGACTGAGCCTTGATTTCAGACTGATCCTGAATTTTGCCATCCCTTACCCTAAACTGCTGATGGAATAGAATATCGCCGTGTGAAAATAGGAAAGCTCGCAATTGAGTATCCTCCGACCTGCTTCCCAAAGCCAGGGTCATAAGGGTAGGCACAGGGATGATGGGCAGGTTATGAGTGAAAGCTAATCCTTTAGCAAAGCTCAAGCCAATTCGTAGACCCGTAAACGAACCGGGCCCAATGGATACCGCAATTCCATCTAACGACTTCCATGAAAAAGGATATTCCGTTTTTAACTGTTCAACAAACAAGGGTAACTGCTCGGCATGACGGCGCGGTATCGATTGTTCAACAATCCCTTGCAATCTGCCATCTTCAGATAAGGCTACACCGCAGATATCGGTAGCCGTTTCCAAGGCCAGGAGTTTCATATTTAAAGCCAATAGACGGTTATATCCCGGCGCTCAGGCTCCCCCTTGAAACGGTGGAATTGTAACTGGAGCGTGCCCGGGGTCAATACATCCTGGATTCGATCAGCCCATTCCACGACCGTAATTGCCTCACCGGGAGATAGTAATTCTAAGCCACCAATATTTACGAAGTCCTGGGGTGTGTGTAGTCGATAGCAATCCACGTGGTATAGGGTCAGCCGTGAGCCTTGATATTCACTCACCAATTTAAAGGTAGGCGAGCCTACGTGTTCAGGAATTCCCAGACCACGGGCAAAGCCCTGAACGAAGGTGGTTTTCCCGGTCCCTAAATCCCCCACCAGGGCAATGACCGTACCGGCGGGTAACTTGCGGGCTAACTCCTCAGCCCAGGCTTGGGTTTCCAAAGGAGTATGAAAAGTAAAGGTCTGGTTTTCCTCCAGAATCACGGTCTTTGTAGCTTGGGTCGTAGTGATGACTACCGTTCCCTCAGGATGGCCACGGGTACCAACATTTCTTCCAAAGAAATCCCGCCATGTTGAAAACTACCGTCTAAAACTGATTCGTACCGATGTTGCTGATTAGGATACAGGAAAAAGACGTCGTCCTTGGCGACGATATAATTGGTCTGGTGGACAATTTCCGGAAGTAAATATTGCTGTGGTTTACGAATGAGGAGGGCGTTCTTTTCCCGGCAATTCAGATTGCGGCCGTATTTATACCGAATCCCGGTGGAGGTTTCCCGATCCGCTCCGACGAGGACCCCCCGGTGTACCCGGATGCTGCCGTGGTCACTGGTGAGAATAATGGTAAAGCCACTATCCCGCACGTCCCGGAGTAGACGGTAGAGCCAGGAATTTTCAAACCAGGTGCGCACGGCAAAACGATAACCCGATTCATCCGGTAACATCTCCTTGAGGATGTCTGATTCAGAACGTTTATGAGCCAGGAGGTCCACGAAATTCACCACCACTGCCAAGAAATCCAGGTGGAGGTACTCCCCAATATGTCCCTGAAAGCGCAGCCCATCGTCGGCAGACGATATTTTATGGTAGTGATAACGCAGGTCACTCAAACCCTTCCGCTTTAGTAAATCATTTAAAAAATGCTCTTCATAGCGATTGAAA
>CAZBEL010000097.1:0-5780 GCA_964490885.1 uncultured bacterium | reverse complement strand
CAAAAGAAAAAAGTACAATAAAAATGATCTGGCCAAAATGCAAGCTCACCCATTCACTGATTGCCACTAAGGTGCGCGTAGCGGCCGGGAGACTGGCTCCTAATTGGGAATAGACGTCGGAGAACATGGGGATAATCCACATAAACATTGCGGACATCATGGCCGCCAAGAAGATCAACATAAAGGCAGGGTAGGTAAGAGCTGAGCGCACCTTACGTCGTATGTCATCCAAATTCTCCAGGTAAGTAGCCAGTTGATCCAGAATTTCATTCAAGTTTCCACTGACCTCGCCGGCTTTTGTGAGGGCTACATATAGCCCACTAAATACCCCTGGATGGCGATTGAAAGCCTCCGATAGAGAGAGTCCCTTGCGAATATTATCGGCTACCACTAAGAGTACTTTCTTAAATCGGGGATGTTTCTCTTCCGTCGCCAAACCCTGGATGGCCCGTTCCAAGGTTAACCCCGCTGAATACATGGTGGCCAATTGACGGGTGAAAAATACCAGGTTGCTTAACGGGATTCGGGCCTTAAATCGTTCAATGGAAAGATTAATTTCATCGATGAAAGGACCTAAAAACTCCCAGCTAGTATCGACTTCTTTTAGACTGATGACAACCTGGCCGTTAGTATTCAACTTTTTCATGGCCAGGTCTAGACTGTCGGCCGTAATCTCACCTTCCCGGCGAGCGCCGCTCTCATCCTTAGTTAAGTAAGTATAACGCGGCATTATAGGTCTTCTACGGTGGAACGTAATACTTCGTGGACGGTGGTAATACCAGCCAATACTTTTTTAATGCCACTTTCCCGTAGGGTTTGCATTCCATCTTTCATGGCTTGTTGCCGGATTTCATCCTCGTTCGCCTGATCAAAGACGAGCCCACGAATGGAACGTGACATAGGGATTAACTCGAAAATTCCGATGCGGCCATGGTAACCAGTATTCCGACAATGGGAACAGCCCTTTCCATGATATAGCGGCCTTCCTTTAATACTGGCAGGATCAATAGAGAGTAAATCTAATTCTTCTGGGGAAGCCTCGTATTCTACTTTACAATTTTCGCAAATGGTTCTTACCAACCGTTGGGCCATGACTAAATTCAGACAGGAACCCACTAAAAATGGTTTGACGCCGATGTCCAACAGACGAGTAATTGTGGAGGCCGCATCGTTGGCGTGCACTGTGGAAAAAACAAGGTGACCTGTAAGGGAAAATTTCACGGCAATGTCTGCGGTTTCCTCATCGCGAATTTCACCAATGAGAAGTACATCAGGGTCCTGGCGAAGAATGGAACGCAACGACGACGAAAAAGTGAGTCCAATGCTTTCATGCACCTGCACCTGGTTGATTCCATCCAGGTGATATTCCACCGGGTCCTCCACGGTAGTAATGTTGGTCCCTTCACCCTTGATCTCTTTCAAGGAAGCATAAAGGGTGGTTGACTTACCACTACCCGTGGGTCCGGAGACAATGACCATCCCATACGGCTGGGCGATCACCCGCCGGAAAATACGATACATACTGCCCTCGAAACCGAGACTCTGGAGATTAAACCCAAACCCGGATTTATCTAACAAGCGCAAGACAATTTTCTCGCCATAGATCGTCGGTAATATGGAAACCCGGACATCGATCTCCCGGTTAATAGATTTGATAGTAAAACGACCGTCCTGGGGCAGACGCCGCTCGGCGATGTTTAGTTTTGATAAAATTTTAATGCGTGTTACTAACCCACTTAAAGAAGTGGTTGGCGGTGTCATAATCGTTTGTAAAACGCCGTCGATACGAATACGAATCAGAACCTTATCCTGCTGGGGTTCGATGTGAACATCGGTGGCTCTTTCCTTGATGGCTTCCTGAAGGATCAAATTCACTAATTTGACAATGGGTGCTTCTTCAGCTGACACCTTTTCAGGAGACAAATCCACCTCTTCCTGATCATCTTCCTCACCGGAGATAACCCGAATCCCTTCGAAGACTTCCTTTACTTCCCCTGTCTGGCGAATTTTTCCGTAAATCCGGTCCATGGCTTTTTGCAGAGCGGTGGGACCAGCCACGACCACGTCAGGATTTAAATTGGTCAACCGTTTCAAGGAGTCAATGGCGATCAAATCCTCCGGGTCTTCCATAGCCACCAACAGGGTCGTGTTGTTTTTGCCCAACGCCAGCACCATGTTCTGTCGGGCAAAATCTTCAGGAATCATGCCTACCACTTCGGGATCGGCGTTGTACAACTCCTCCTCTCCCACCACTTTATAACCCAACTGCATGGAGTAAACCTTTACCAGGTCCTCTTCCTCCACTAACCCCTGGTTCAAAAGGACTTCACCCAACTTTTCATGTGTGGATTTTTGTTGCGACAGGGCGCCCTGTAACTGACTTTCGGTGATCTTGCCCAAATGAACGAGTATTTCCCCAATCTTCTGGAACTGGGGGTTAAAATCAGGTGGCATGGACTACCTCCCTGTTCCTTGATAGGTTCGGACCAACAGGATTTCCACGGGATCACTGGAGGTATTTTGTGGATCCAATAGGAAACCACTCACATACGAGGTGAAATCCTCATAAATCTGGGGGTCAGTGTTTGGAATGGGGGCACAAATTCCCTGATCATACTCAACCGTGACGGTACACTGACCGCTGGCATTGGTAACACCTATGTTACCCTCAATGGGTGGGAAGGGATAATAAATGGCCGAAGCCCCCAGGGCGCTGAATAGGATGCGTCCATTCTCTACGGGATTGTTGTAATAATCCAGCAAAGTGGCGGTAACGTCAATGGTTGCCGGATTACCAAAAAGAGAGAAATCCCAGTATAGACTGGACGGTGTGATTAACAAAACGCCAGCATAGTAAGGCATGACCACA
This sequence comes from uncultured bacterium, assembly GCA_964490885.1. Classification (GTDB taxonomy): domain Bacteria; phylum Fidelibacterota; class Marinisomatia; order Marinisomatales; family TCS56; genus CAZBEL01. The sequence goes on along the minus strand of CAZBEL010000097.1, from coordinate 2,911 downwards.
CTATTTTCCACCTCTGCGTAAACGGAGTCGCCATTGGCACCAAAACAGAGGGCCCCCACCGTTGCTACGCTGAAGATATCACGACTGGGGTAGGTAATCGTGGTCCAGGCCACCCCTGGGTAGGAGTTCCCATCCGGTGCCATGTTCCCGGTAAAGCTCACCCCGATGATCTCAGCATACAACTCACCATCAGCATCATTGGTAGTATCAACTCTCATGGTCCAATAAACGTAAGTACTATCGGCCACCGGATTATTCCAGATATCGTAAACGATTGTCGCCACGGGAATGGTGTAGAATCCACCCCCAATGGGAGTAATATTTGTGTACTCTACATCAGGGAAAATAGTGTTAGGAGGACCAGTGACAATAATTGCTGGGATCCCCGTAGCAGAAATCGTCGTATCCGTAGAATCACAGCTCACCTCTACCCTTGCCGTCACCCGTACCGGACCCGGCGCTGTGCCACTATTCAAGGAAACGGTGGCAACCCCATTGACGGTGTAAGCCGTATCCACAGGCCCCACATTATTGAGATTAGCTCCCAGGGGTATCTCCGGCCCGAGGGTAAAGGTCACCTTGATTGGCGTATCTACTAAAATGCCGTTCTCGTCGTAAACCCGGGCTTCGATATCGGTGGATTCGATGCCTCCACCCCCTACAATCATTACTTCCCCTGGATGGGCAGGAGGAATCTCGATATAAGCCGGACAGCCAGAAAAAGTGGTATCAATAATGGAAACCTGGACCGAATCGCTCACCATTCCAAAAACGGGATGCTGGTACCGGGCGGTAATGGTCGTTACCCCCACGTCATCCGGGTCACCAGAGGCTCGAAAATCGACAATGGCATAACCGGCAGAATCTGTTAGGGCGCTTAGTTCACTCAAACTGCCCTTATTACTTTCGAAGAAGACTTCCAGGTTTTCCATGGGGCGACCGTAAATCTTGGTGGTCAACTTGGCCGAAATAATGGCCTTGGCCGTATCAATATTCATATTGATGACATCCGTATCCTTTAGCAAGCGAAACCGGTAAGGCCATAAGTCCACCTCACTAGTATCAAACACATCAAAGCGGACATCGCCTTCAAAAAGATAGTCAAGATCTAACTCTGAATCGTGAAACACGTAACTTGCGGTTACGGTGACTCCCTCGTACGTAGCCGTGGCTGGAATGTCGTAAGCTGACTGACCACCATCACTAAATACTGCCGAAGCGAGACCGTCAGCATCGGTAATCGTAGAATTCACGTCAAAACTCCCAAAGGAACTACCACCCACACTAGCATCAAAACTGATCAGCTTACCGGATACGGGAGTATTTAAAGAATCGAGTAATTGGGCAATAACCAGAGTGTAGGTCCCAACAACCGTCAAATCCTCTCCTACGGAATAGGAATTTCCCTCTGCATCGCGGTAAAAAGGTTGGGCGGTTACTTTCAGTGTGTAGGTATCGCTAGTGGTCGTCTCTTTTTTACCGGAGTCAGTCGGGATCCGGTCGTCGCAGGTAGTAAAAAGAAACAGCCCCGTAAGAAGAACGGTGAAAAGTAAAAAAGTAGATTTTCTATGTGTGTTTGTTGGTTGAATCATTCCTGGTCTCCTTCCCCGGTCTCATCCTCGGGTACAAGCTCTGGAACTTCTATGGCTTTCTCCATGCGTATCATGTCTTCAGTTTTGATAATTCCGGAAATGCTGCCACTGATTACGGAGGGGGTGATTTGAATGATGAGGTCGGTTTTTTTATCTAAAATGTCTTTGCTGGTGAATAACTTTTCCCCCAGCCAGGGAAGCTTACTTAGGATAGGCAGACGGTATTCGGTGGTCTTTTTATCGTGACTGATGAGTCCGCCGATGACGATGGTTTCACCATTCCGTACCCGGATCGTTGTAGAAGAAGAGCGGCTTTTAACCCGGGGGATGTTCCGATCAGGGCCGATGAATTCAAAAATGGAAGAAACCTCAGGATCAACACGCACAGTAATATCCCCATCGGTATTCACCGTGGGTAAAATAGTGAGCTTAATCCCAACTTCCTCCTTTTGCACCTGCACCTGGCCTCCAACACCCCCTGAACTTAGGACGTAAGGAATAATATCCACCATTTTGATAAAGGCCTCCCGCCCATTCAGGGTAACCAACTTGGAATCTGCCAGGATCTCGGCCTGGTTGCGCTTCAAGAGAAAATCAAGGGTCACGTCAAAGGCAGTCATCTGACGACTGAATTTACTAGGGAAGATGTTCTGGTCATCTTTGCTATTCCAAAATAACCGGTTGAAGGGCATCTCAGACGGAAGTTCCTCAAAGGTCTCGGTGCCATAATCTTCCACAACACCGGTACCTTCATCGTTAGGACTTTGCGTCACGCCCGGAACAACACTCCCTGCACCAGTCAATCCTGCGGGAGGAACACCTGTTTCGGCAAAAATATTGGTATAATGAGCTAGTTTGGACCAGTCGATTCCCAGTTTCTCTTCCGCGTCTGCCGCCACCTCGATGAGACGAGTCTCTAATAAAATTTGTATCGCTGGAACATCGATCTGCTTAATCACTTCTTCGATTTCGGCAATCTTCTTGGGAGAAGCATTTATCAATAATTTATTCCCCGGGACGTCAACCTGGATCTGCTCGGTCAAATCCTGTAACAGTTGCTTCACCTCCTGGGCATCAGCGTACTTCAGTTCGATCACATGGGAAGTGATCCCCACTTCTTCAGTGAGTTTTTTCGGATCGGCAATTAAGAAAGAATTCCCCACGATCTCGTAACTCAAACCCACGGCTCTCACCACCAGGTTAATGGCTTGCTCAATAGGAACATCGTCCAGGTGAATGGAAATTTTATCCTGTCGGTTGACATTGGGATCGGTCACAATATTGTAACCACTTTCCTTGGCAAGGATCGAAAGAATACT
>CAZBEL010000096.1:0-5804 GCA_964490885.1 uncultured bacterium | reverse complement strand
GGACGATCACAAAGTATGCCAGAAAAAACTGGAGGCTTTCGAAAATGTCCTGATCCAGTTGAAACAAAGCGGACTGAAACCTGACCGGGATGTGGATGAACAGCTAAGGGATTTTTTTCAATTTCTGGATGAGCGGATTGTTTTACACAATTTGAAAGAGGAAAAAGTATTATTTCCCCTTTTGCAGGAGCGCTTGTTAGCTGAAGGGGAGCACAGCCAGGGGCGGTTTCCGAAGACAGCGGTGGATATTCTGGAAGATGACCACATTAAAACAATTCAGTTGGCAGCCGCTACCTTTAACTTGCTGGGCCTGGCTGCCCGCCTGCCGGATGCTCCTTCTCGGGCTCTCACCCTCGACGCTGCTTTAGAACAGGGCAAAGCTCTGGTGGAATTATTACGCCTCCATATTTTCCGGGAAGATAATGTTGTTTTCCCTCTGGCCATAAAACACATTTCCGAGAAAGAACTCCAGGCCATGGAAGCAGCGCTGGAAAAATATAATCACTACTAATTGATGGTTTCCGCGATTTTTTTAGCATGATTGGTGTCCTTATTTAGGGACCTCTTCAATTTTACCCGCGTTATTCCTGAACGCGTGGTTGGCTTCTTGCTTCTTTATTAAAACCAATTCTACTTTTCCCTGGGACAGGATACACAAGCGGGCAACTTTTGGCCACCAGGAGGGTCTAACCAGCTACATCACGCGATTTTCAAAGCTTAGGAGTTGGGTATGAAAAGTGTGTTCTTATTAGGTCTGCTTCCCTGGGGGCTGTTAGTGGGTGAACAACCCTATTTTCAACAGCGAGTCGATTACGAGATCCACGTCACTCTTAACGATTCCGCGCATACACTTTCCGCCCAGGAAAAGATACTTTACGTCAACAATTCCCCGGATACCCTGAGTTTTATCTGGTTCCATCTCTGGCCCAACGCCTATAAGAATGATTCCACGGCCTTTGCCCGTCAACAACTCAAACAACGTCGCACCCGTTTCCATTACGCCAAAGACAAGGATCGCGGTTATATTGACAGTCTGGATTTTTCAGTCAATGGCAAGTCAGCTACCTGGGAATATCATCCGGAGTATATTGATGTAGCAAAACTGTTGCTTCCTGAACCTCTGACCCCCGGTGATTCCATTACCATTGAAACACCTTTTTATGTAAAGCTTCCCAAAGTATTTTCGCGCTTAGGTCATACAGGGAAGCACTATGAGATTACCCAGTGGTATCCCAAACCGGCAGTGTACGACCGGGAAGGGTGGCATCCTATGCCCTATCTGGATATGGGAGAGTTCTATAGTGAGTTTGGGCGATTTGATGTTTATATAACCCTGCCAAAAGATTACCGCGTGATGGCCACCGGGGACTTAGAGGACGGGGAAGCTGAATACGCTTGGCTGGACTCTCTGGCCCGGGAGGGGGACGCACTCCATGCTCTGCCTAAAAAGGAATTTAAAGCCAAGCTTAAGGAACTCCGGAAACACGATGAAAAAAAACATGGAAGGAAAAAAGGGAAGAAATCTAAGTTGGTCTCACAGGAGCCGCCGGTACTAAAAACTCTCCATTTCCACCAGGAAAAGGTTCACGATTTTGCCTGGTTTGCCGATAAGCGCTGGATTGTGCGGAAAGGTACCCTATTTTTGGCTGATTCCACCCGTGAGGTTACGCTCTGGAGTTTCTATTTACCTAAGAATGCCAAATTGTGGGAGAACTCCATCGAGTACATCCACGACGCAGGGTACTGGTACAGTCGCTTTTACGGAGATTACCCGTACAATCATATTACAGCTGTGGATGGTGACCTCTCCGCTGGAGGTGGAATGGAATACCCCAATATTACCGTTATCTCTTCCGGCGGTTCCAAGAACTTGTTAGAGATGGTGATCATGCACGAAGTGGGTCACAATTGGTTCTATGGCATATTAGGCTCCAACGAGCGGGATCATACCTGGATGGACGAGGGACTGAATGAATATACTAACCTGCGTTACTGGGAGAAGAAATATGATTCAATAGGGGCTCAGTTTGTCCTTCAAGATTTTGTTCAGAATAAGTTAAGGATTGGAAAACATACCACGTTCGACTGGATCAATTATGTTCAATATTTACCCTCAGCTCGAAGTATGGATTCTCAGCCCTTGAACCTTTCAGCCAATGATTATGAACGGCGTAATTACGGACAACATTACAGCAAAACCGCCGTATTTACCCGTTATTTACAGCATTATTTAGGGGAAGAAAAAATTGATGAAATTTTCCAGGACTACTACGAGACCTGGAAGTTCAAACATCCCCGACCGGAAGATTTTAAGGCGATCTTTAAAAAGCACGTGGACGAAGATTTAAGCTGGTACCTAGAGGATGTGTTCACGAAAACTAATTATATCGATTACGGGATAACAGGAAACGGTAATCAGTTCACCGTTACTAATTATGGGACCATGAAGGCCCCGGTGGAGATTGCCTTTTACAACCGCAACGATGAGGACCTGGGTCGTACCTGGTTGAAAGGTTTTACCGGGTCTACCAATGTGCAAGGACCAGAAGGAACGGTAAGGGCGGTGATTGATCCCGATGGATTCATGCCCGATGCCGACCGGACGAATCATGCAACCAAGCAAAGAATCAGACTAGATTTTGTTTGGGACAAACCCAATTACTACGACCGAGATATTAACTTTTTACCCTGGTTATTCAACTACAATGTTTACAACGGTTTTACCCCTGGGATAATGGTGTATTCAGGATTTTCACCCGGCTTTTTCGGCAATGGTCTGGCTTTGAAACCCATGTGGGATTTTAAACATAACCGCCTGGTGGGAAATCTTTTACTTCGCCGGGGGTTGATACCCAATGAGTGGTTGAGCAGTGGGACCGTTAGTTTTTCGGCTGGCGATTACAGTGGTCGGTGGGGAGCCGGAGTTGCCTTTAAAGGAACCATGAAAAAGCCAATTGTTCCTTACCCTCGCAGTAATGTTTCAGCAGAGTTAATGTTTCATCACATTGATTCTTCAGTCGTAGACTCCCAATTCTACGATGGTGGAGAATTTCTCATAGGACACGTTGAATATGGGCGAACCTGGTCCCTGAATCCGTTCTTTAATTTTCACTTAGGAAGTGGAATTAAAGGCGGGGCTGGATTTCTACAGATTACGTTCATTTCAACAACCAGCTACCAATTCACTAAGAAAATCAAAACCAAACTCCGTTTCTGGGCTGGTACCTTTGTGAATCGTGATCAAGTTCCCCGCCAATATCGTACCTATCTCAGCGGTGGGGTGGACCCCGATTTTCAGAAGTATGTTTTGGATCGAACCGATGGGGAAAGTGCTGTGAACGTTTATACCGATCAATATATTCAATCCGGCCCAGGAATACGAGGGCTCGCTTTGGATTCCCAGGGGAAACCTGTTTCCACCGATGGGTTTGCCTGGGGTTTTAATATTGCCCAAAAGGTTCCGTTTAAAGGGGTGGATCTATTTTTGGACGCTGCAGGAGGGGAAGCCTTGTCGAAAACCTATATGGATATGGGTCTTAAGATCGGTCCCATTATCCTGCCCCTTTATCAGAGTTGGGATTCCCAGGCCTTCGTGAAAGATTGGGACTGGATAAAGGAGCGTCTGCGCTTTGAGCTTTCGTTGCCCACTATTTCCTTTGGGCGTTGAAGAAAAGTAAAAAAGCCCCCCTTTAGAATCTAAACTACGCCGGACAAAAAGGTGGTTTCCATTTCGTCGGTAACAGCGGTAAATTTCACCTGAATTTTTTACACCTCCACACAATTTTCATTAAGGTAAGGGTGCACGCGTATGGCGAAATGGGATAAAGAGTCGTTTATAGAGGACATGCGTGACAAATGTAGTCGCGAAATCGCTAAAATAGGTCTCAACATCATCGAATTTGCTGAGAAAAATGCCGATGAAATTAGCTGGGGCCGGGGAACTGAACATGGTACGTTGACCTTCCGTTGCCGATCGGATTTCGGCGTGGTTCCTATTTTCCACATGACCAGTAATGGCACGATCAAAGTACAGATCAACTTTTTACGCAATAAAGGAGTCCCTAAACAGGTCATTCGGGATATGGTGATGAAAATGGAATCCAACTTTTTACGGGAGTATGACGAGGTAAATCATCCCATCGATACCTTCGAACCCATGGAGGAGTTGTTCCATACCAGTTCCCAGGTGGAGAAATTCCTCAATACCATAGAAGGGTGCTGTTATCGTTTAAGGCAATAGTGCCGGTTCTGTTTATTTCTAATATTCCTGATCTACTGTATTGATGTAACTAAATTTCCTACGATGATGTTTATTCAATTGGGAACGTTTGCCAGGAGGCCAAGCGGATGAACAAGTACACTTGGTGGTTTGTAATTCCCTGGCTTTTAGTGGTTACGACACTTCAAGGGGGTTCGGGAAGTATCGCCGGTGCCGTGCGGGACGGGTCTACTCAACAACCGTTAGTAGGGGCGAATGTCGTTATTTTAGGGACTGACCTGGGTGCTGCTACGGATGATCAGGGAAATTTTATTATCCCGAACCTGGAGCCCGGTAGTTACCATGTGAAGGCCATGATGATTGGGTATGAGCCTGAAATTAAGTTGAATGTCCACGTCATGCCGGAGCGCCAGACTATCCTTACTTTTCAGCTATCCCTTTCGGCAGTGGAGTTAGAGGCCGTGCAGGTTACGCGCAGTTTCTTTAAGAAAGAGCCCGACGTATTCACCAGTAGTCGGACGGTAGATTTGGAGGAAATCCGCAGTGACCCCGGAGGAGCGTACGACATCCAAAAGATGATGCAGAGTTTGCCGGCGGTGGTATCAGAAGCGGATCAGGAAAATGAGATTATTGTTCGTGGTGGGGCACCCGGGGAGAATCTATTTGTCATGGATGAGATCGAAATTCCCAATCCCAATCATTTTGGTTTCCAGGGGAGCGGTGGCGGCCCCATTAACATGGTGAACACGGAATTCATTGACCAGGTGGAACTCATCGCTGGCGCCTTTCCGGCCCAATATGGGGGCAAGGCCTCTTCGGTGATGGATATTCAGCTCCGGGAGGGAAGCCGGGAGAAGTTCAATCTGGATATGGAAATGAGCATGGCCGGTTTCGGCTTCACAACGGAAGGTCCCCTGGCTAATAAGCAGGGGTCTTATATGGCTTCTATTCGCAAGAGTTATTTGGATTTGGTGATCAAGGATATTGGTGTTAGCGCCGTGCCGGAATACTGGAATGCCCAAGCTAAGGTTGTTTATGATCTCAATCCCCAGCATAAGCTTATTTTCAATCTTTTGTATGGTGAGGATGGCATTGAAATCCGGGATGGGCGTAACCCGTACACTCGGGGGGCGGAGAATGTGGATGCCGGGGGTGATCAATACTCCTGGGGATTTCTGCTGAAGAGTTTATGGAGCAAGACTCTATTAACCCGGTTGACTCTCTACCAGAATATGAATCATTGGAACACGGATGTATTCAACGTAAAGGTGGATCAGAGTCGCCAACGATACTATTACAATCATGACCGGGAGGAGGAATTGGCTCTGAAAGGGGACTTGCTGAAGCGGTTTAGCCGCAACCTGGAAGTGAACACGGGTTTGCAGATCAAGCAGGTGAAGGTGGACTATGATACCCATTCCGACTCTTCCACCCGGGACATTTACTGGTACTCCAAACCCAGGTCTCCAGAAGTATTGCAATTCATAACCTCTCCCGACGAATTTTACGGTGAGATTTTTCCCATTATTGCCAACCCTTGTTTGCTGAGTCCGCACAGAGATTTGCTCTGGGTTTCTTTCTGGCA
>CAZBEL010000095.1:0-5842 GCA_964490885.1 uncultured bacterium | reverse complement strand
ACCCGTCGTCCCACAGAGGCCGACCGGGCCTATTTCCAGGGTGTGATTGATAACCTACACCAGCAGTTTGTCCGGGCCGTAGTGGAAGGTCGACACTTGGCTGAATCCCAGGTTACGACATTGGCCAATGGTCAGGTATTTACTGGAGAGCAGTCCCTGACCTTAGGCTTAATTGACACTTTAGGAACCTTAGAGGAGGCCATTTCCTTGGCTGGTGAGTTATCCGGCATCTCCGGGAAGCCCAATGTATTATGGGAACGCCGGGAACGACCCACTTTACTTGATTTTCTTTTTGGCAAAGTTGAACAAACAGCCAGTCGGTGGTGGTCGGCCCGACCAGCCTACCGCTGGCGATGGGAGTGAATCATGACGAAACAGGATATTGTTGATATCGTGGCGGAGGCCACGGGCCTTACCAAGGTAGAAACGGAGGCGGTGATGAACGGGATTATGACCACTATCATTGAATCCCTGGCTCAGAATAAGCATATTGAGTTGCGGGGATTTGGGTCTTTTGGTGTTCGTCACCGGCTGCCGAAGAAGGCGCGAAATCCCAGCACAGGAGCGCCCATCTACCTGCCGGAACGCTACGTACCCACGTTCAAGCCGTCTAAGTACATGCGTTCACGGGTTAATGAATCTTTACAAAATACTAAACCTTAGGTTGTAATATGCCCTGCGGAAAAAAACGGAAAAGAAGGAAGATAAGCACACATAAGCGAAAAAAACGTCTGCGTGCTGACCGTCACAAGAAGAAGAATCGCTAAGGGAAGGTCGCCCAATGCGGCGCCGTTACCTATTTGTTAGCGTCTTTGTAGTCCTCTTGGCCCAGGCCGATATAGCCTGGGCCTGGGGATACACAGTTCACAGCCGGATAAACCACCAGGCGGCTCTGTTGATCCCCGCACCTTTGGGAGCGTACACTACACGACATGCCAATGATTTAAGCCTATACGGTCCCTCCGCTGACTTCATTAAAGACGCTTATCCTGAAGAATCCCATCGACACTATATTGATCTGGATCTCTATCCCACCGATGTTCTAAAAAAGACCCCACGCGATTTCCAGTCCTTTGTTAAAACCTACGGGGATAGTGCAGTGAATGCGAGGGGAGTTATCCCCTGGGCGATTGAAGAAACCATGGAAAGGATTACGCGGCTGCTAAAACGAGGTCAGTGGGAATCGGCCCTGTTCTATATGGGGATTTTAGGTCACTATGTAGCCGATATTCACATGCCCCTTCACACTACAGCCAACTACAACGGCCAACTCACCAATAACAAAGGGGTTCATTTTCGCTGGGAAACACGGATGGTGGATGAATTTATCCCCGTTTTTAAACCGGTGGGAGAGGTGGTGTATCTCTCCAAACCTTTAGAAAATACATTTGAGATCATTAGCCGCTCCCATGATCTTTATCCCGCTTTACTGCACGCTGATTCCCTGGCACGCCGCGATTTGACTCCAGTCCAGAAGGAGCAGTTGAGTACTTACGAAATCCTTTCTTTCGAAGAACCCTATTTAACCCGACTTTACAAGGAAACTGAGACCATCGTAGAAGATCGCCTGGGCCGGGCTGTGGTCATGGTAGCTAGTTATTGGTGGACTTGTTGGGTTAATGCCGGGCGTCCTTCCATACCAGCACCTTAATGAATCGAGATAATATTCTAACTGTCTCCCAGCTGACCCAACATATAAAGGGGTTGCTGGAAGGTGCGTTTCCTCTGGTGTGGGTTTCGGGAGAGATTTCGAATTTTATTCGCCATCGTTCAGGGCACTTGTATTTTTCTTTAAAAGATGAACGGGCGGAAATTCGGTGTGTCATGTTTCGGGGCCACAACCAGTTCTTGAACTTTGAGCCGGACAACGGGATGCAAGTCCTCCTTCAAGGACGCCTTTCGGTGTATGAACCGCGTGGCCAGTATCAACTATTAGCCCAGCGCATGGAACCGGCCGGCATCGGCACGTTGTATTTGGCTTTTGAAGCCTTGAAAAAACGTCTGCGCGAAGAGGGCCTTTTTGACGAAGACCGGAAACGCCCCTTGCCTTCTTATCCGCAAGTCGTGGGGGTCATCACCTCTAGTGAAGGGGCGGCTTTAAAAGATATTGTGACCGTTTTGACCCGGCGGGCGCCCCAAGTGGAAATCATTCTGCGGCCTACCCTGGTACAGGGCGAGCAGGCGGCGGCGGATATTGTGGCTGCGATAGAAGAGATGGAAAGCAGTGGCTGGCCGGAGGTTCTCATTGTGGGGCGGGGTGGGGGCTCCCTGGAAGATTTATGGCCTTTTAACGAAGAACCGGTAGCACGGGCCATGGCGGCCTGTAAAATTCCCATTATTTCAGCCGTGGGACATGAAACCGATTTTACTATTGCCGATTTGGTGGCAGATGTTCGAGCGCCCACACCTTCGGCAGCAGCGGAGATCGTGATCCCTGCACGAGACGAAATCTTGGCTCAAGTACAAGCCTTGGATGAGCGTCTTTCCCGTACCGTGGCGATCATGTTAGAGCGGTACTGGCAACAGGTAGATCATATCACTGAACGTTTACTTGTCCAGCAACCGGGACGACAGATGGTCCAATTAGCTGAGCAAGTGGGGTACGCCCAACGACAACTAATTAAAGCCTTTCGACATCGTTTGCAACTGTTTCACTCCTGGGTAGAAGGGATGGAAAAGGAATTGCAGGTTCTCAATCCTCATCAGGTGTTGGATCGGGGTTACGCCATTGCCTTTCGCGAAGTAGATGGAGCCGTCATACGAACCCCCGCTGATATTAAAAACCAGGAGCGTTTTCTCCTTCACCTCGCTCAAGGTAAACTCCAGGCCGAAAAAGTGAAGACCATCCAGGTGACTAAAAATGACGGAAATGTGCAGGGATGATTCCTGAAAAGGAGTAAATTTTCCCATGGCTAAGAAGTCTCGAGCCAGGCCTTTTGAGGAATTATACCAGCGATTGGAACAGGTGGTTACCCAGTTGGAATCGGGAGATTTACCCCTGGAGAAGAGTCTAGAACTGTTTGAGGAGGGCATGCGTCTATCGGAGCAGTGCCGGGAGGCACTCAAAAGTGCTGAAAAGCGTTTGAAAGTCTTAGTGAAGGATGAAAGCGGTAGTTTTACTCTGGAAGAGATGCAGGGCAACCAAACCACCGAAGGAACCGAGTGAGAATCGTGATAAAAAAGGTTATTTGGATTTTTTCTATCGAGGTGAGGTAGTAACAGTCTTACGGAATAGGATTAACTCATGAAAAAACCCCGGCGATTCGGAATTTGGGGAAATACTGAAAAACCCGTTTTCTGGGAATTATTACCTCAAATTATGGAGTGGTCTCTGAAGAAGGGTTTGGAGGTCTATTTGACCACGCGGGTAAGGGATCGCCTCCAGGATAATTTTCCTTTTACCTTTCAGGTGATTGAAAGTGCTGAAGATTTTTATAAATTAGATTTTCTTTTAGCTTTGGGAGGCGACGGTACCATCCTCTCTGCCGCACGGGCAATTGCTCATCGTAAAACACCCATATTAGGAATTCACTTGGGTGAGTTGGGCTTTTTAGCAGAAGTAACCTTGGAGAATATGTTTCCCCGATTAAATCTCATGGCGGAGGGGAATTACCACCTTCAGCACCGCTTAGTGTTGAAATGCGACGCCTATAATGGGAAGGAACCGCGAACCTTTTATGCCCTTAATGATGTGGTAATCGATCGGGGGAAATCATTGCGAATGTTTTCCTGTCAACTACTGGCTAACAATCGATTTGTGGCCCATTACAAGTCCGATGGTCTGATCATTGCCACGCCCACTGGTTCCACGGCCTATTCTCTTTCAGCAGGGGGACCTATTGTAGAACCCCGTCTCAGCGCCCTCGTGGTAACCCCCATCTGTCCTCATACCTTAACCTTGCGCCCATTAGTGCTTCCTGACCGCCGTATCCTGGAAATTAGTTTCTTGGACGATCAGGGAGAGAATATTGCCCTTGCCATCGACGGCCAAGTGAGCGAATATCTCACTTCACGCTCGAAGGTTTTTGTCCAGCGGGCAGGGTATAAAATTCACATGGTGGAATTCAGCGACACGAACTATTTCCAGGTTCTTCGCCAGAAGATGAATTGGGGTCAGCGGGGAGAACGAGAATAGTCTTTTGTTTTTTTATTGGAGGTTAGCCAAACAGTTGGCGGTGACGCCGCAACATACAATCGTTCATGACCACTAATAGCCCTGCTTGACGGGCTTGTTCGGCAGCGTCTTCGTTAATAACACCATCCTGCATCCAAACAGCTCGAGCTTTGATGGCGATGGCATCGATTACGATACTAGGTACGGCTTCCGAACGACGGAATATATCTACGACTTCCACCTGCTGGGGAATATCTTTTAAAGAAGGGTAACTTTTTTCTCCCAAAATTTCGTTGTGCCCTGGATTGACAGGGATAATACGATAACCTTGAGACTGTAGATAGGCCGCTACACCGTGACTGGGTCGTTCCGGTTTGGGGGATAGCCCCACCACGGCAATAGTTTTAAAAGAAAGGATTTTTTTTATGGTTTCTAAATCATTCATACCCGTGTTCTCCCTGTTTGAAAAGGTTTTTGACGATGTAGCCCAAAATGTCAGGATTTTCTTTTAGACGGCGGATGGAGTAATCAAACCAGTCTGCACCAAAAGGAACGTAAACGCGTATGGAAAAACCGTGGGCTAAAAGTTGACGTAGACGATTCCCCATGGGCACGCCGTACAGCACCTGGAACTCCAACCGTTGCGGGTCGATGTTTTCATGGTGGATCCACTCTTCCAACGTGTCGATAAGATATATGTCATGAGTGGCGATGGCCACGAATCCTTCCAGCGTTAGGATGTATTGAACCAGGTTTATGAAATTTTCTCGAATCTCCTCTTTGTCTTGAAAAGCGATGGACGAAGATTCACGGTAAATGCCTTTACAGATTCGGCAATTGAATTGGGGAGAGATAAGCTGGCGTATATCGTCGAGGGTACGCATCAAATAGGCTTGTAAGGCCAGGCCGATTCGCGGGGAAGTTTTTAAACCTTCTTGATAAATTTGAATCGTCTGATCCGTGTAGGGGGAATTTTCCATATCCAGCCGCAGAAAGTTTTCTGTCTCTTCGGCCTTCCGGAGGATCGAGAGGGTATTTTCCAGCGCGATTTCGGGAGCGATATCCAGACCGATATGGGTCAGCTTCAGAGAAATACTACACTTTAGTTGTTGGTCTGCGATTTGGTCCAGGAGGTTTCGGTAACGATCTCGAATCGTCGCCGCTAGCGCCTGGTCATGGGTATGCTCTCCTAAAATATCCAGGGTAGCAAGGTAACCTTGTTTATTAAGCAATTGGACGGTTTGCAGGGCCGATTCTACTGACTCTCCAGCTACGTAGGGGTTAGCGAAAGGGCGCGCCACCCAGCGGGGAAGGAAAGGGAGTAAGGTAGCCAGAGTAGAATTGATCCGCGACATAAGAATGAAATTTAGGATTGCCATGAAGTGCCAACAAATAAAATTCCCAGGAGAAAAAATGTGTTTAATAGGTGTCTTATCATGAAGGGATTTTTGTAGATTTGGCGGGCGTACTGAGGATTGATGTGGATAATTAATTGGGAGTGACGCTGTAATATTTTAGAGTACGGTAAATTGGTGATTTAAACGTTGACTCCGTATTGATATATAGAGTAACTTTCCTTGCTGCACACGATATGTGTGGGGCGGATTGCTATTTGAAAATTTAGTATGCGTGGTCCAACAGTCAATTTTGAGCAACGGTCAACAACAACTACTTCATACAATGGAGAGTTTGATCCTGGCTCAGGACGAACGCTGGCGGCGTGCTTAA
>CAZBEL010000094.1:0-5972 GCA_964490885.1 uncultured bacterium | reverse complement strand
GGGAAGTTATCCCTTTTGATAAGAACCGTTTTACTATTCAGATCGTCTCCAAGAAAAAGTTAGCAGAAGCAGAGGCCGTGGCTGCCAGTCTCATCGAAGCAGGTTATGATGCTTACATCCAGCGTGTTTATTTCAAAGATGTGGATGAAATCTGGTACCGGGTAAGAATTGGAAGTTATGATAATTTAGAGATGGCCAAAGCAGTGGCCGAGTCCATCGCTACCACACAACATGCTAATACGTGGGTAGATTTCGTACGTTATGAGGAACATTAACCTTCAACTGAACAGGAGAAGAACATGGGACCAATGAAACTCAATTTTGATGTTCGCGACATCTTTCGGGCTCCGCGTTTAGCCCTTAGCGGTAAGAAAATCTGGATCTTTGTAGTCTCTGGCCTCATTGGTTATGTGGCCTACTGGATTTTAACTTACCTGGCTTTAGGCCTCTCCGGACTTTCCTTCGGGAACGCTTGGCAAACGCACGGACTATATCCCTGCCTCTTTGGTACAACCAGCCCATGGTATGCCTGGGTTGTGTGGACTCTGGCCTGCCTGGTGTTCTTTTTCGCACTTAATTTAGGGTGTGCCGCTGTTGCACGGGTAACTTATAAACAACTCAAAGGAGACGAATTCTACTCCTCTGGTGACGCCTGGAAGTTCCTTAAAAAACACTGGCATCCGGTAATCTTTACTTCCATTTCACTAGCTTTGATTATTGTCTTTTTCGTCTTCATGGCCGCCATCTTTGCCCTCTTTGGGAAAATACCTTACGTTGGGGAATTCCTATTTGCCATTCCCTATCTACTCTACTTTTTCGGCTCCGTCTTCACCGTGTATACAGCAGTGGTGTTCTTAGTCTCTTTCGTTTACACACCCGCTATCGTTAGCACCTACGAAGAAGACACCATGGGAGCCGTCTTCCAAAGTTACACGATCACGTGGTCACAACCGTGGCGACTGTTACTCTACAACGGCTTATTAGTCTCCATTGGCTACATCGCCGTGTACGTTTACGGTTATTTTTGGTCGTGGGGTTACCGGTTAATCAATATCGTTTTCGGCCACGAATGGTTAATGGGTACTAAGCTGGCCAACATCGTTGGCTGGGCCACCCGTGTCGTTTTCCCCTCACGGGTCTTCAATGGGGAAGCAGCCAACAACTGGCTATGCAATCTTATTGGAATCACAAAATCCAACTGCTACGGGATGATTAATACTCCCCCTGAGACCCTTTCAGGGACAGAGACCGTGGCAGGGTTCTTCCTAGCGATATTCCTTTTCATTATTCTTTTCACGGTATTGGCCTACGGGCTATCCATCCTCTCTGTGGGAGAGACCATCATGTTCGTTATCTTCAAGAAACGATCCGATGACGAAAATCTCCTGGAGCGTAAAGATGAAGAAGAGTTAGAGGAGGAAGAGGAACAAGAAGAACAGGCCGAAGAATCTGACGAAGCTACAACTGAGGAATCTGAGCCGGCGGAAGACACTTCGGAATCCGAAAATGACTCTGAAGACTCAACCGAAAAAGACCAATCTTCGGAAGATTAAGAGTCAGGTTAGATACGAGCCATTCTCTTTCTTCAAAAAAATGGGGGTATGTCCTTACAGGAATTATAATTACCTCTTGTTCAAATAGTAGAACAACGGTAGCTTCCCAGCCAAAAAAATGAGACTCTATCGCTCCGAACTGGCATTAGGGTTCAAAGAGAAGTTCTTTGAAATCCCCGTAGCATCCCTGGAAGCAGAGGACCTTCCCCTATTGGGGGAACAGATTCCCTGCTCCCTCACGGTCCACACCATTCCCCGGGGATACAAACTGACTGGGGTCGTGACGCTCTCCTATCAAGAGATTTGCGACCGCTGTCTCGAACCTTACACCAGCGTCCAGGAAATTCCCTTCACCATCCTGCTTGTTGATAAACAGGAATTTCTTGAAGGAGAAAACCCGGAGATGATCTGGTTCCCGGAATCAGAGCAAATGGTGGATATAGGACCCTATTTCCATGACCTTGTCTACTTAGAGGAACCCCTAAAAAGGTTATGTGACGAGGAGTGTAAAGGGCTATGTAGTTACTGTGGCACTAATTTAAATATTGCCACCTGTAAATGCGATGTTAGAGTAACAGAGACTGATACCCGTTGGGATTCATTGAAAATGACCTTGTCCCAGGGAGCGTGATTACTAACAAGATTTAGGAGATAAAATGGCATTACCAAAAAAAAGGCAATCTAAAGCACGTAGTCGTAAACGACGCACCCATTACACGGCTGGTAAGGTTGCTGTTATGACGTGTCCCCAATGTAATCAACCCAAGATGCCCCACCGCGCTTGCCCCAACTGCGGTTATTACCGCGGCCGGCCTGTGATCTCCGCCACGGAGTAACCCAACTTTAATGAAAATAGCTTTGGATGTCATGGGGGGTGATTTTGCCCCCCAGGCGACCATTCAAGGTGCCCTCCAAGCCCTCCAGCAAGCCGATTCTCAATTTGAAATCGTCCTAGTCGGTCCCGAGGAAGATATCCGCGCCGAACTGGGACGAACCTTACCTCCCAAGGTACACCTCCATCCTGCCAGCGAGATCGTTACGATGGATGACCGTGGCTCGAAAGTCCTAAAAACCAAGCCGGACTCGTCAATAGTTCAGGGAATCCAATTAGTGAAAAAAGGGCAGGTGGATGGTTTTATTAGCGCTGGGAATACTGGCGCCATTATGGCCACGTCACTTCTTTTGTTAGGCCGGATCAAAGGCGTACGCCGTCCTGCGCTGGGTGTCTACATTCCCGCACCAAAGGGGGGGAAAATCTTATGCGACGTGGGAGCCAATCCCGAAGCAAAACCCCATCATCTACTACAATTCGCCATCATGGCTGCCCATTACTTAAAACACGTGGAGGGGATCGAGACCCCCTTAGTGGGTTTGATTAACATCGGTATTGAATCGAACAAAGGCAGCGAACTCTACGTGGACAGCTATAAACTACTTAGAGCGGAACTCCCCAACTTCATCGGGAATGTGGAAGGGCGCCACATATTCACCACCGATGCCCATGTGTTAGTGTGTGACGGTTTCGTAGGTAATACCCTACTAAAATTCGCCGAGGGGTGGATTTCCACCTTCGGGACCTTGATCAAAGAAAGCCTCCGTGAAAGACTTTCCTATAAACTGGGAGCACTCCTACTCAAACCAGTTTTCGAGTCCATAAAAAAACAGTACGATTATGAAGAACACGGTGGCACACCACTGTTGGGTATAAATGGCGTGTGTATTATTTCCCACGGTAGTTCTAGTGCTAAAGCCATAAAAAATTCGCTATTAGTAGCAAAAAAATGTATCGAAGAAAAGCTCATTGAAGACATCCGTCAGGGTGTTACCCAATTTACTTCAGAAGCATGAAAGCAACGATTACTGCCACTGGACGGTATCTCCCAGACCACGTTCTTACAAACTCTGACTTGGAGAAAATCGTCGAAACGTCAGACGAGTGGATAAGGACTCGTACTGGCATTTCTGAAAGACGGGTAGTTACCAAGGGGCAAGCCTCCTCGGATATGGCGACCCGTGTAGCTCGACAGTTATTAGAGCGATCACAAACAACCGCTGAGGACATAGACACCATCATTGTGGCCACGGTTACGCCGGACATGTTCTTCCCTTCCACTGCAGCTTTGGTTCAGGCCAATATTGGCGCCAAAAACGCCTGGGGTTTTGATCTATCGGGTGCTTGCACAGGCTTTTTATACGCCCTTGACACAGGCACGCGCCTTATTGAATCCGGTCGTTACCAGAAGGTGATGGTGATTGGCGTGGATACGATGAGTTCGATTGTGGATTATACCGATCGCAATACTTGTGTCCTCTTCGGTGATGGGGCGGGCGGAGTACTCTTAGAACCCAGTAATAATGAAAGCGGGATCATCGATTCTATCCTCCATCTCGACGGTTCCGGTGGTGGTTACCTATTCATGCGCGGAGGAGGCAGCCTACATCCTGCCTCCCACGAAACGGTGGACAAACGTATGCATTACATTTATCAGGACGGAAGAACTGTGTACAAATTTGCCGTAAAAGGCATGGCCAACGTTAGCGCGGAAATATTGGAACGCAATGGTTTCACCGGTCAGGATGTGAAATTGTTTATCCCCCACCAGGCCAATAAACGCATCATTGAAGCAACGGCAAAACGGTGCCAGTTCACCGATGACCAGATGCTCATCAATATCGATAAATACGGCAATACCACCGCCGCCACCATTCCCATTGGCATGGATGAAGCCCTGGAAAATCACCGCCTAAAAAAAGGTGATTTGTTACTATTAGCTGCTTTCGGCGCCGGCTTTTCCTGGGGAAGTATCTTAATCCGTTGGGGTAATTGCTCGTGAAAACGGCATATCTTTTCCCTGGCCAGGGATCCCAAATCGTAGGGATGGGTGAAGACCTTTATCAACAGACAGACTTAGGGCGTAAGTACTACGAGCTGGCTAAGGAAATATTACAAACGGATATTCAAGCGATCTCTTTTCAAGGACCAGAAGAAACGCTACGTCAAACACAGCACACGCAACCAGCTTTGTTCATTGTAAGCGTCATATTAGGACAACTACTATTAGAACATAATAAAGCACCCCAATGTGTTGCCGGGCATAGTCTCGGTGAATATTCAGCTCTTACGGTAGCGGGAGCGTTTGATTTTGCCACGGGTCTGGATCTGGTAAAGACGCGCGCCCGGGGCATGCAGGCAGCGGGGCAAACCAATCCCGGAACCATGGCTGCCATTATTGGATTAGATGATGATGTAGTTAAAACACTTGCCGAAGAGACGGTGGGAATCGTCACGGCTGCTAACTATAATGCTCCCGGACAGGTGGTAATCTCCGGCGAAGTTCAAGCCGTTCAAATGGCAATGCAAAAGGCTGAAGAACAGGGTGCCCGACGAACGATCCAATTAAATGTGAGTGGTGCCTTTCATTCCCCACTCATGGCTCCCGCTCGAGAAGTCCTTGCAGAGAAATTACAGACCATCGAAATTCACGATACACGTATCCCTGTATATATGAATGTAACAGCCCAAGCAACTACAACAGCTGATACAATCCGGGAGGGACTGTTGAACCAGTTGGAACAACCGGTGCGCTGGCAGACCACTATTACTAACATGATTAATGACGGAGTGGAGGCATTCGTCGAGGTGGGTCCGGGGCGGGTGCTTCAGGGGTTAACTCGGCGCATTAATCGCAGTGTTTCCGCCCGTGGAATTGACTCCTTTACAACCCTTGAGGAATATTGCCATGTTTGAACTCACGGGTAAAATTGCTCTCGTCACCGGTGCTTCCCGGGGGATCGGAAAAGCCATTGCCCTAAAACTGGCGGAAACCGGGGCACAAGTGGTCTGTGTCAGTCGTTCAGAGGAAGCCCTTAAACAAACCGTTGCCGAAATTACAGCCCAGGGAGGACAGGCAACCTATGAGGTCTGCGATATCAGTAAATCCGACACAATACAAAATTTGGTAAAAACTACACTAGATCATTGGGGGCGTATCGACATCCTGGTGAATAATGCTGGAATTACTCGGGATAACTTGCTCATGCGCATGTCTGTTGATGATTGGCAAACGGTTCTCGATGTAAATTTGAGTGGTGCCTTCCACGCTATCAAAGCCGTTACCCGTCCCATGTTGCGACAACGCTTTGGGCGGATTATTAACATTTCCTCCGTGGTGGGATTAACCGGGAATGCAGGGCAGGCCAATTATGCTGCCTCTAAAGCCGGCCTAATGGGTTTAACAAAAGCTACCGCGAAAGAGATGGCTCCTAAGGGAGACACGGGTAACTGCATCGCCCAGGGTTAGATTGAAACTGGCATGACCGCCGACTTATCAGAGGAAGTAAAACCCGGCATGCAGTACCAGCGCACCACGCCGATAGCTATGACTGAACACCCCTACAATGGTACTCTCATTGCCTGGT
>CAZBEL010000093.1:0-6054 GCA_964490885.1 uncultured bacterium | reverse complement strand
AGAACCGTCATAAACGGAACGGGAGGCCGTGAAAACGATCTCTAAGTTGTTCGCTGAAAGGTGCCCAGTAGAGCCGAGCAGCGCGGAGCGCTGGACTCTTTGGAGACTGGATTTTTTAATAGATACACGTGCGGGACGTTTGCTTCCCGTTCCATAGACTCCGTCGTGAAGTACTTGTTGCCACCGATCCTCAAAGTCTCCGGTGTTGAGGAATGTTTTCCAGGTCTCCCGCACCAGGTTGTAGTCTTTGACACTTTGGCCGTTTACGAGGGATCCCAGCACTTCCGTGACGCTCCGGCCAGATAAAAGAGGTGCGATTTGGGGCTGGACAACGCCTAGAGTGCCGTCTATGGCAGCGGCGTCTCCCCAGCTTTCCATGAAATGGGTCTGGGGGATGTGCCAGGTGGACAGTCGGGCAGTTTCGTCGTAATGAAGGCCTAGGTGAATTGTAGTGGGAATGGTTGGTAGCAGGTGAGCCAGGCCCAGGTCGGCAGGAGCGTTGTAGGCAGGATTACCTCCTAGAATAATTAAAGTGG
Organism: uncultured bacterium; assembly: GCA_964490885.1. Taxonomy (GTDB): domain Bacteria; phylum Fidelibacterota; class Marinisomatia; order Marinisomatales; family TCS56; genus CAZBEL01. The sequence continues at coordinate 5,518 of CAZBEL010000093.1, read as the reverse complement.
AAACGCCGCCATCCTGAATGGCTTGCACTAATTTGATTAGTTCGTTCTTATCAGAGAGTGCGGCGTGTTCGGGACGATGGTAAAGGCAGGTTTCGCCGTTATTGTTCAGGGCTTCATTCAGAGTGTACACCAAGGCGTGGACCCACTCTGGCTGGCGCCTGCCAGCCACCACAACACTGCTACCCCGGTGCGATAGTAAGTCCCTGGCTACCGCTTCGATCCACTCCGAGTCGAAGCGCGTCTGGTCGGGATCGGGCCACTTTTCCCACCCTGGGGCTTTGCAGTCCAAGTCCGCTAGGGCCTTCACCAGTGCCAGGGCGAATTGGGGAATGTCCTTGCTGGGGACACTTAAGCGATGGTCGGCCATCCCACCGGTTACAGAAAAGGATGTTTCCACCATGTACAGGCGGTTCATGCCGTCCTTTTCAGAAGTCAATTTTCGCTTTTTGGCAAATCCTTTGGCCGCGGCGATATTGTGGGTCTCAATGTGTAAGAAATCACTGTCCAAGGACAGAACGATGTCCGCCTTATGGAATTGTGGGAGGGGTAAGACTCGCTGTCCTGTGATTTGCTCCAATCCCTTGTAAATATTTTCGTCGCTAATGGGGTCATATGTAGCCCATTGGGCAGCGGGGAAAGTGCGGTGGAACTGCTCCTTTAATCGAGCTAGCGTGGGTGAAGAAAAAGAGGTGGACAATATCGCCAAACCTTTTCCGTTGATTAGTTGGTATTGGGCATGGAGGTTTTTCCAGGTCCCTAAGAAATTGTCCCAGCTACTGGGAGAACCTTGGTAGAGTATTTGCCGGGAGCGGTCAGGATCGTATAGGTTTAAAATCTCCGCTTGGATGAAGGCATTGGTGGCACCCTGGGAAAAGGGGTGTTGAGGATTTCCCTCGATTTTGGTGGGCCGTCCTTCGTGGGTTTCCACCAAGACGCCCACGGCGCTGATCCCATGTGGAATGGTGGTGGCGTAGAAACGGGGGTTACCGGGGATAAAGGTTTCCGGCGGGATGACATAGGGAATGATTTTTTCCACCGGTCGTCGGCAGCCGGCCAGCCCTGCCAGGGCCAGGGAGGCCCCCATAAGAGAAAGGAACTTCCGGCGGGACATTCCCTCGGGGATGGGGAATTCTTGAAATTCTTTTGCGGAAGATAGTTCTTCCAGGCTGCGCCAGTAGCGCGTGCCGTTCATTTGACTTTTAGAAGTGGGATCTTTCATCGGTGGCACAGGGAGCAATCGTCGGAAGGTTGGATATGGTTTTCTGCTCGGAACGCAGCTGCAAACTCTTCCTGGTTTGGCCCAGGAACCCAGGTCATGTTGGTAATTTCGCTTTTGGGCCGGAGGTACTGGTTGGGGTTACGGTGACAGTCCAGGCACCAGCCCATGCTTAAAGGTTGTACTTGCCGTACCACGTCCATTTCAGCCACGTTACCGTGACAGGTGGCACATCCCACACCGGCGTTGAGGTGAATGCTGTGGTCGAAATAAGTGTAATCAGGGAGTTTGTGTACCTTTACCCAGGCCAGGGGTTTACCGGTACGCCAGCTTTCCCGGAGCGGCTCGAGTTTTTCGCTGGTGGGCAGGACCAATTGGTGACAATTCATACAAGTAGAGGTTGGCGGGACCCCAGCGTAAGCGGAGGTTTCCACATAATTATGGCAGTAACGGCAGTCCAACCCCAGATCACCGGCGTGTAATTTGTGGCTGTAAGGAATTGGTTGTACGGGCTGGTAGCCCACATCGGTGTATTTTGGGGAACCGTAGTACCAGAAAAAGCCAGTTCCAGCAGCTAAGAGCAGAACTGCACCCAGGGCCATTAGAGGGGGCAGTTTATTCGTCCAACGGGGAAAAATTTGAGCCATATAGTTTACAGGAGGCTTCCGGCCATTTCCCCGAAATGAACCTGTTCCATTACGGCGTTAATGTCGTTTTGCACGGTGCGCAGTTTTTGGGAGATGTTGTGACAAAGGTCGCTGCGAATGCAAACGGTGCCGTCTTCCCGGAGACATTCTACTAAGTGGAAAGGCCCGTCGATGGCTTCGATCACCTGGCGCAGGGTAATATCCTCCGGGGCCCGCTGGAGGGCGTAGCCTCCCTTAATGCCCTTTATGGAACGAATAATGGAAGCGTGGGTCAACTTCTGAAGTAGCTTGGACAGGAAATCAGAAGGCAGCCGCAGAACCTGAGCCAGTTCCGCCTTGCTTTTGATTGTCCCTTGAGGAAGTGAAGCCAAATATACCACCACCAGAATGGAATAGTCGGCCGCCTTGCTAGTACCCAAAAATGCGCCTCTGTTATCACATGATTAAGTGTTTGCTAAAAGAGGATTAATTAAGTCCAATATTTTACGCCGAAGCATAAGACTGGCGAAGTATATCTGTCAAGAATAAAGTGGACTGCATTAGTCCTTATTTAAAACAGTAAATGACTTAGCCCGTTTTATTAACCATATTCCGGGTTTTTGTTGCGGTTGGCAACGAGTTGAATTTTAGGTTAAAGCCTTGATAATCTGTTCTAGACTCTCGTCCGTGAGTGATAAATTCCCTCCCCTTTTATTGGGAGACGATTGAAGCCTACAATGGTACGTTAAGGAAAGGAAAATTTCATGTCGCAGGTGTATTTATTTGGCGGTGGACAGGCTGATGGAAGCGCTACCCAGAAAGATTTATTAGGTGGCAAGGGTGCCAATTTAGCCGAAATGACCAACCTTGGAATTCCCGTTCCCCCTGGGTTTACAATCACCACGGAAGTGTGTATGAATTATCTCGCCCGGGGGCATTTCCCGGAGAGTTTAAAGGCCTCCGTGGACAGGGCTATGGAGCACATCGAGACCATTATGGAACAGCGTTTCGGTGATGTGGACAATCCCCTGTTGGTGTCGGTGCGTTCGGGCGCCCGGCAATCCATGCCTGGCATGATGGAGACGGTTCTGAACATTGGTCTCACCAAAGACACGCTCCCAGGCCTCATCGCTAAGACCAAAAATCCCCGGTTTGTCTACGACGCCTACCGCCGCCTAATTATGATGTATGCTGACGTGGTTATGGAAAAGGCCGAGGGGATCGAGCCTGAGGAGGGTCAGGGTATTCGCCAACAGTTGGAAGCTATTTTACAGGAGTTGAAGAAAGAACGTGGCGTGACCAACGATACGGACCTGACACCAGATGATCTGCAGCAGTTAGTGGAAGCATTTAAAACACGGATTCAGGAAGTCTTGGGCCGCTCCTTTCCTGAAGATCCCCAGGAGCAACTCTGGGGCGGGATTCAAGCCGTCTTTAAATCCTGGAATGGGAAACGGGCCGTGAGCTACCGCCGCATTGAGGGCATCCCCGACAAGTGGGGCACGGCGGTGAATGTACAGGCTATGGTATTCGGGAACATGGGGGATCGTTCCGCTACGGGCGTCGCTTTCACGCGTAATCCCGCCACAGGAGAGCACACCTTTTACGGGGAGTGGCTGGTGAATGCCCAGGGTGAGGACGTAGTAGCGGGTACGCGCACACCTAATCCCTTGAACGAAGAAGGGAAAACGCCGGACACCGAACATTTACCCAGTCTGGAGACCTTTATGCCCCATGTGTACCGTCAGTTAGTGACCATCCGTGATAAGTTAGAACGCCACTACCGGGACATGCAGGACATTGAGTTCACCATTCAAGAGGGGCGTTTGTGGATGTTGCAGACCCGAGTGGGCAAGCGCAATGGCGTGGCGGCTATCCGCATGGCAGCAGACATGGTCCGCGAGGGATTGATCACCAAGGAAGAGGCCCTCCTGCGGGTCCAGCCCAATCATCTCGATGAGATTATGCATCCCCTGGTAGATCCTGCTGCAGAGCGACGTAGTAAACCCCTGGCAGTGGGGTTACCTGCCGGGCCAGGAGGCGCCTGTGGTCAGATTGTCTTTACTGCCGATGAGGCCGAGGCGTGGGCCAAGGAGGGGCGTGCAGTAGTGTTGGTCCGCAACGAGACTTCTCCGGAAGACGTACACGGCATGCACGCCGCGGCAGCGATACTCACTGCCAAAGGTGGCATGACCTCCCACGCGGCGTTGGTGGCCCGCGGTTGGGGAAAATGCTGCATTGTGGGCTGCTCTACACTGAATATCGATGCAACTAAGAAAAAATTATCGGTACAAGATCAGACCCTCGGTGAGGGGGATTGGTTGACGCTGAATGGCACCAGCGGGCGAGTCTATGCTGGGAAGCTGCCCCTTTTGGATGTCCAATTGGGAGCCAACGAGTATTATCAGGAGATCATGACGTATGCCGATGAGGTGCGGACGCTGGGTGTACGTACTAACGCCGATCGCCCCGAGGATGCCCGTCAGGCCCGGGAATTCGGCGCGGAAGGCATTGGTCTCTGCCGCACAGAGCACATGTTCTTCGATCCAGAGCGTATCCAGGCCATGCGGGAGATGATAGTGGCCCGAACGGAGGCGGAGCGCCGCCAGGCGGTGATGAAACTATTACCCTTTCAACGAGCGGACTTCAAGGCCATCCTCCAGGCCATGGCCCCCCATCCTGTCACCATTCGGCTTTTAGACCCACCCCTCCACGAGTTCATTTCGTTGTCTGAAGATCAGATTGATGATCTGGCCAAAGATTTAAAGGTTACGCCCGACGAGCTGAAGGCCCGTGTTGAGGCCCTACACGAATTGAATCCCATGCTGGGTCACCGGGGATGTCGCTTGGGGATCGCCTATCCGGAAATCACGGAGATGCAAGCCCGTGCCATCTTTGAGGCCACGGCGGAATTAGTTGCCGAGGGGCGAAACGTACATCCTGAGGTGATGATCCCCTTAGTAGCGACGCGGGCGGAATTGGCGCACCAGAGACGGATCGTGGAGCAGGTGGCCCAGGCAGTCCAGGAAGAACAAGGGGTTACTTTTGAGTATCTGGTAGGCACCATGATCGAACTCCCCCGGGCCTGCGTGGCCGCGAACGAGATCGCCAAAGAGGCCGATTTCTTCTCCTTTGGCACCAACGACCTGACACAGACCACTTTCGGTTTTTCCCGGGATGATGTGGGTAGTTTTCTCCCCAGCTATCTTGAAGAGCAAATTCTTCCCCGGGATCCTTTCCAATCTTTGGACCAAGCCGGGGTGGGGGAATTGGTGAAATTAGGTGTGCAGAAAGGGCGATCTGGCAAGCCGGAATTGAAGATTGGCATTTGTGGCGAACACGGCGGCGACCCCGATTCCATTCACTTCTTCCACCGCGTAGGATTGGATTACGTGAGTTGCTCCCCCTTTCGGGTACCCATTGCCCGCCTGGCCGCCGCTCAGGCAGCGCTGGAAAGTAATGCTTAGTCACACCGGGTAGACGATTAGAAAAATATTGCCCCCTCCTCAAGGATCGGGAGATCCCAGTGGAGGGTATTAGTTCTCACCAGTCTGTTAAAAGTGAATATACTAACGGCACATTATTTTTAAAGTGCCATTGGTATATTTTCAATTGTTGGACTTAGTTCGACAGCACAAAGCGTTTAAACTCCAAACTTTTCCCACCAAAGTTAATT
>CAZBEL010000092.1:0-6160 GCA_964490885.1 uncultured bacterium | reverse complement strand
CCCAATTGGCCCAGTAACGCGGTTCATTTTTGATCTGCTTAATAACCCATGAGCGGGTGTAAGAAACCTGACCGTTTACCCGACCCAGCTCATGCTCTAACAGTAGTTCAAGACCAAAGGCTTCCGCATCGGTGGGTTCAAAAAAATCGGCCGCCCGGGGATCGATGATGGTTTGATCATAACTGGCGATCTCATTTTTAAACACGTACAAATTGTACATGCGCTTATAGTAAGACTCTACGGAAAGGGTTGTGGCTGAGGGTAAAGTTGTTTTAAAACCAATGATAGCCTCGTTGGAATAAGGGGTGCTGATCGTGGTGTCCTGAGCGATCCAGGCATTCATAATCTTCATATTGAATTCATCATTCAGGGCAAAGATGTGCTGGTAATAACGATTCAACGAGAAGGTCAAAGAGGTTTTCTCCCCCAAGATTCTTTTAAGAGAAAACCGAGGTGCCAGATGGAATTTCCTCTTGGCGGCATCGTAGTAATTCAAACGCAGGCCGGTCACTAAAACCCAACCGGGTGGATGCCAATTCAACTGTCCGTATATTCCTGTATAAAAGGGGTGTTGTTGAAGCCGAAACTGTTCTTCTTCACCAAACCAGCTAATATAAGAAATGTGTAGTTTCTTCGCTTCGAAACCAAATTTTATCTCCCGATCTCCGCCAGCGTAATAGGTCAAGTCTCCTTTAGTGGTTATATCGAGAATCACATCCCGTTCCCTCAAGGCCTCGTCCCCTCCTAACTGGGAACGGATATCGAAACGGCTATGGGCTACCATGAAATTGGAAAACAGGCGTGGTGAAAAGATGTGTCTAAACCTGGAGCTCAGGGTCTGATTCCCCCAGGAAAAATGCATATTAGCCGCCATCCAGTCCAATACGTCATCTCCTAAGTAGGCACTCACCGAAAGCCGGTCACTGGCCGACAGGTTCTGAAAAACATTGGCCTGGAGATCGTAGAAATAATAAGGTAAGTCAAAAGTAGTCAAATTAAGTGCCCGGAAAGCGTCCAACATCTTGTCCAGGTATGTCCGACGGCCGGTCACCAACCAGGCTCCGTTGCGTATGGGGCCCTCCATGAGGAACTTGGAGGAAACCATGCTCACCTCCCCGTTCATGTTAACACTTTTCTGATTGCCCTCTTTACTGTGCACATTCACCACCGAGGAGAGCCGCCCCCCGTACTCAGCCGGATACCCCCCCTTCAATAACTCCACATCCCGAAGGCCATCGGTAATGAAGTTGGAGAACATTCCTAAAAGATGGGAGGGATTGTACACAGTGATCCCATCCAGGAGAACCAGGTTCTGGTCGGAGTCGCCGCCACGGATGATGAGCCCCGAAGAAAAATCCGATTCTGCATTCACACCCGGCAACTGTTGCAAAGCCCGGAAAAGGTCCACTTCTCCCACCTGGGGAACGGCTGCAATCTGTCGGGGATCTAAACTAACCTTGCTGAGTTGCACCTGGCGCTCGAAGGCCGTGCGCTCACCTGTGACCTGAACCGTTTCCCCCTGGAGAACGTTAGGCTCTAAGGCAATATCCAGCACCTTGCGCTCCCCCGGTTTGAGCGCAACTTCTGCCCTGTACTCCTGAAATCCAATAAAGGACACCACCAACATATATTTGCCCGGGTGGATATCGGACAGGACATAATACCCTTCTATGTTGGAAACACTCCCCACCGTAGTTTTTTGAAGGTAAACATTGGCCCCGTAAATATTCTCTCCCGACCCGGCATCGCTAATGAAACCGGAGAGCATAGCCGGTTCCTGTGCCGTGACGAACCCAATGAATAATAATAAGAAAAAGGAGTGCTTGTTAATCTTTGGTTCCAAAGTCTCGCAGTAGATCGGCACCGTGGGAGACTACCTGTACTTGATCATAGATTTTTATGATGACCCCATTTTCATCAATCAAAAAGGTCTTCCTTTCCGGGAAAAAGACCCCGTCGGCACCGTAAGCTTTTGATACCGATTTATCCTTGTCACTCAAAAGGGTAAAAGGTAAACGGTATTTGGCTCGGAAAGCGCGGTGATCTTCAGGACTATCATAACTGATACCGAAGACGACAATGCCGGCCTGGCGAAATCCCTCATATTCATCACGAATGCTACAAGCTTCTTTGGTACACCCCGGGGTATCGTCTTTGGGATAAAAATAGACCACTATGGGACTTCCTCGATAGTGGGAGAGGGTTTGGAAGTTCCCATCTTGATCAGGGAGCGTAAAATCTGGCGCGCGGTCCCCTACCTTCAAGTCCCTACCCCAGACACCAGTAGCGAATAACATTAAATAAACAATAAGGTTCTTTCTTCTCATGGTACCCTCACTTTTTTTCTTAGATGCACTGAACGGTGAAATGTTTCTCGATTGTGCCAACGCAGGTCACGTCCCTGAAATTAATTCTTTGCGGGCCTCTTTAAGAGCCGCTTCAACTAAGGCTTCTACATCCAGCTGTGACTCTTCGGCAAGCACTTCCGGCAACCGGGCTTTTGTGGCGGGATGCCGGGGGAGGAACAGCGAACAGCAGTCCTGATCCGGCAGAATCGAAATATCGTAGGTGTGAATGTCCCGGGCCCTGGTGATAATCTCCTGCTTATCCATCCCGATCAAAGGACGTAGGACCGGCGTACGAATGGCTTCCTGAATTACACCCATATTTTCCAGCGTCTGGGAGGCTACCTGGGCTAGAGAATCACCGGTGATCAGGGCTAAGGCCTTTTCCCGTTCCCTTATAGCATCGGCCAGACGCAACATAAAGCGCCGGTATAGCAGCACCCGATAACGAGCCTGGGTATGAAGCATAATCTCTTTCTGAATGGGAGCTAAGGGCACCAACCATAAAGAGGCTTGCTCTTGGAAACGATTCAAAACCCTTACGATCTCTCGCACCTTATCAATCGAAGCCTCATCGGTGTACGGCACTGAATGAAAATGAACATACACCACCCGGGCCCCTCGCTTTAAAAGATAATAAGCTGCCACTGGGGAGTCGATACCGCCTGACACGAGGAGAATCACCTTGCCACTCACCCCCACAGGCAACCCACCCCGCCCGGGAATTCGTGCTGTGTAGATGTAAGCTGACCCATTGACCACATCCATATAACAAGTTAGTTCTGGATGAGTGAGGTCTACTTTTTTCTTTAGATATGTCACCACCGCCTCCCCTAAGATCTCATTCAACCGCTGAGCACTGACGGGAAAATTTCGATCTGGTCGGCGAGCTGTGATGCGAAATGTATTGAAAGACTTCTCACCCAAAAGGTCTAATACCCTGGCTTTGATTTTTTCCAGATCCGGTTGTACGGTATAGGCCCAGGCAAAATACACTAACCCCAAAACGTCACGGAGGGCGTCGGTAATTTCCTCTCGCGGTGGTTCGTTTGCAGGATCAAGGGTAATTAAGAGTCGACCGTATAACCGCCGCACGCTAAAGACGTTACCCGGCGCAACCCGTTTTAAGGCTTTCTTAATGTTAGTAACCAGTTTTCCTTCGAAAAAACTCCGGTTACGGCCTTTTAACCCAATTTCCCCGTAGTGTGCGATGATGGTGTTTGGAAACATAATAGAAATTACGTTCCGTGCTCACGGCCTCCAACGCCTACCAAACCTTCCCCTCAGTAACAAGCTTCCTTCTAAAACGGTCAAAGTGTCTCCGCCTTGACAGTTTAACCATCAGGTTTTAGTTAGAATCCGGCGTGAAAATGGTCACCATAACCTCACATAGCCGCATCCTCCACTCCGGGTTCCTCACCCTGATCCTGTTATTCCTGGGAGGACACTTCGCACTGGCCAAAAATTTGAATCTGGTCACCCGTACCTTTTTAAATAATCAGGAATTACTCGATGTAGCCCTACACGGAAACTATGCTTTTGTCCCTGGAGGTCTGGGAGGATTGAATATCGTAGATATCTCTGATCCTCAACAAGTCACCATCGCCGGGCAATACACTGCGAGTGGGTGTGCCTGGGGTCGCATTTATTCCTGGGCGGTCCAAAATAATATCGCTTATGGAACTGGCCGTAGTTGCGGCGTTCATATCGTGAATGTCTCCAACCCCTCTAACCCCACACTAATCCATGTTTACCAGGACCCAGCACTACCCGATGCCAGCTACGAACATCCTTCCCTCTCCGACTCATTGCTATTCTTAGCCCGTCACCAGGGCGGTGTGGAGATCCTCTCCATTGCCAATCCACAACAACCTTTTCAAGTGGCCACCATAACCACAACCAATGCATGGGCCACCTTACCTGCCGGAGGAATTCTGTACGTGGCTGACGGCAGTGCAGGGGTGAAAATCATAGATGTTGCCGACCCTTACAATCCTTCTATTCTGGCCACTCTTTCTACCAGTGGTACGGCCAAGGACTTAGCCATCCAGGGGGATTACCTCTTCGTTGCCAACGGGGCCAAAGGGATCGATATGGTGGACGTGAGCGATCCAATCGTGCCGGTGTTGGTTTCAAATTATAACACGTCTGGGTATGCCTCCCGCGTGGCAGTGAATGATTCCCTGGTAGCGGTTTCGGACTGGGACGATGTGGAAGTACTGAACTTCACCACGGGTAGCCTGGAACTTTACGGATTTAAGAACACCGGGGGACGCGTCATGGCTCTGAACATGGCCGGGAACGTTATCTACACCGCCGAGTGGATGTACTTCAACGCATTTCAAATCGAATCCATCCCCGGACCCGACGTGGATTACTCCCGTCGTAAGATCACTTTTCCCCGTGTCTCCATTGGCTCGTCCGCAACGCAAACATTCACCATGACCAATAATGGAAATCAGGATTTAATCTTAAACCAGGTCCAATTGGACAACTCGAACTTTGAGGTGTTCTACGACAATGTGGTCCTACCCCCAGGAGAATCACAGGAAATTACGATCACTTACTCTCCCCAGTACAACGACTGGATGGCGAGTCTACAATTCATGACTAACGACCCTGACGAGCCTGTCACCTCAATTCAACTCACCGGCAACTTCCCCTACGGACCCATGGTGGGGGACACGGCGCCTTATTTCAACTTGAGTCAGGTGAACGGAAGCGGTGAATTCAGCCTGGATGATTTAAGTGGTCACCCGGCGGTCATCGCCTTTTTCACTGGTTGGTGACCTGTTTGCGCTCCGGAGTTTTCGGATTTGGAAGTTTCTATCTATCAAGAATACAAAGATCAGGGCGTACAGGTTGTGGGTATCTCTAATGAACCAATACCCGTCATCGAAACTTTCATTGCCGATCAAGGCATCACTTTCCCTGTTCTCTGGGACAACCAGGGGGTTTATGGTCAGTACAACATCCCGGGAGGCCAGTCTCCCTACCCACGCGATTACATCGTCGACGCCGAGGGAATTCTCCATCTTACCAACACGGAATACGACCCTGGGTTAATGATCAGCGTTTTAGAAAGTTTGCTCGATAGTGCAACGGTCTCCGTACAACCCACAACTGGTCTTATCCCCACAACCGTCTGCTTGCACCCAGCCTATCCCAATCCATTCAATCCAGCCACCACACTGCAATTCAGTTTACCCACTCCCACCATGACTCAGTTAACGGTTCATGACCTCCTTGGCCGTGTGGTGGCTACCCCTTTGACCCGACAATCGTTTCCCGGCGGAACGCATCGACTCACCTGGGACGGACGAGCAGCGGACGGGACATTATTATCGTCAGGAATATATTTTGTTGTTTTGAGTACTGATAAGGCTATTCGTAACCAAAAAATTGTTCTGCTACGATGATGAGAATCGCGATCCCACTATTCCTCGCAATGCTCAGTGCGCAGACCTACCCGGTGGGGACCACCCTATCAATCGCTGACCAGGAACAGGTCTTACCCATTTGCGCTAATAGTCCCGAGACAACTTTACAATTAAAAGACTTGAATGGTGACTTGGACGGCGGGGAGTATGTGGTTACGATCCTTAGCTTTTTTACTTCTTGGTGTACCAATTGCCAGAGTGAGGTTGGTGAATTAAACCAAATGTATGAGGACTATTATCAGCAGGGACTCCGCGTCCTTTCTTTCGGTCGCCAGTGGAATTATCCCTATAACTGCTCTCAATGGGCTGATCTAGGAGCGACCTATCCCCTTCTTGATGATGACTCCACAAACGTCTGGTATTGGTTCGGGCTTG
>CAZBEL010000091.1:0-6165 GCA_964490885.1 uncultured bacterium | reverse complement strand
ATCCCGATAAACCGAAAATTGTTTGGCCGCCGGAAGGAATAATCCGGGAAGCAAATAAGCTAAGGGTGTTTATCGCACATGGTAAATCCGATTCAATTATTGCGATTGATATAGCATATAAGTCCAAGGGGATCTACGAGAATTTCGGTTACAATGTCACCTTCTTTGAATTTGAGGGAGGGCATGAAGTCAATCCCGGAGCTATGAAAGCTGTGGAGAGGTGGATAGTAAGTCATTAACGCTTTGGAAAGCGATTCGTGGGTCCTTGCCTTAATTCTGCTTCACTATTCTTATTTGAGAATCCTTGGTAAGCTATTAATTTCCCGCCGCATTTGGGCTCGTAGTTCAACGGATAGAACATAGGATTCCGGTTCCTAAAATGGGGGTTCGATTCCTCCCGAGCCTACAAAGTAGTTTTTACTAGCCTGATTTTCATTTTATAAATATTTTAGTTTTACAATCCTTCTCCGAACAAATCCGACCAGATCGTTGGGTAAAATTTTTATTCTTTATCTTTGTGCCGGTATATCCGTTGACGGTTCCGCTGTACAAGAATAATCACCATTAAGAGTAGAGGAATGCCAATACGAGTAATAAGCCAGATGATACGGGAGGTCAGGTCGTCCAATAGAGCAACTAGATGAGGTCACAGATGGCTTCTACGTCATCCTTTTTACCGAAAATGAGGAGTTGATCATCGGCCTCGATGCGGGTTTTAGACGTGGGCATCATATTGGTAAAATGTCCGTCAACCATTTTTCTGATGAGTAAAACATCAACATTATGGTTTTTTCTGATGTTAAGTGCTTGAAGGGATTGGTGCACAAACTCTGATGGCGTATTTATTCTCGCTAACAAGAATCCCGGGATGACTTCAATTTTTTCGTGATAATACTGGTGGGTATATTTCATCATGGAAGCCAAATGCCGGGCGCTCTGGTTGTGAATCAACATCTCTTGATATTCCCGGAGAATATCGTTGTGGAGCACCTGACCGGTTAATCTCCCATTTTCGTCCACCACAGGGACGGCTAACATATCTGCATCTAACATTAAACGCAAAACCTCGTGGATAGGCATATAAGACCGGATTTTGGGGAAATGGGCATTGCAAATATCGCGGGCCGTGGTTTCGGGTGGCACTTCTTCTAGACGGTTTAAGAACCGTCGCACCATTCCGTGAGTAATGATACCCGTCAACCGTTGATCTTCGTCGCACACATAGACAACCGGGTGAGTACTGCGTGACATGCGTTCCAACAGTTCTTTCAAAGAAGCTTTCTCGGGAATGACCTCCACCATTTGTTGCTTAATCTGCTCTACTTGCAGTTGGTTCAGGATGTTAATATCTGCACCACCATGAATGTTTATGCCCCTTCGTTTCAGTTTAATTGTGTAAATATTTCCGTCTAACATTCGTGTCGTAATGGCGACGGCGATAATACTCGAGATCATGAGGGGCAGGATGATGTTGTACTCGGAGGTCATTTCAAAGATGATGAGAATGGCTGTGATCGGGGCATGAGTAGCTGCGGCCACAAGGGCAGCCATTCCTACCAAGGCATAAGCACCTGAGGCGGCGGTATATTGGGGATAGAAGACATTAAAAACGCCTCCTAGGGTACCGCCCAACATGGCACCCATAAAGAGGGAAGGGGCGAAGATACCGCCCGAAGCACCGGATCCTAAACACAAACTGGTGGCGAATATTTTTCCAAACAAAAGCACACCGGCCAATAGATAGGGCATATTCCCCGATAGTACCCTATCCATGGATTCATAACCAACGCCCAAGACTTCGGGAATGAAGATGGCCATGAGACCGAGAATGGTACCACCGATTAAAGCTTTCGCTCCCACGGATATTTTCCAACGATCGAAAATGTCTTCGGAAAAATACAAAGCCCGTACAAACAGCCAGCCCGCTAAACCAGCGGCAATTCCTAGAATAATATAAAATACAATTTCTAGCGGTGATTGCATGGTGTAAAGAGGTGGGATGAAGGCCGGGTAATCACCAAAGACACTCCGGGAAATGACCGTACCAAAAACTGAGGAAATAATGATCGGGCCAATAGCCCCGACGCTAAAGTCCCCTAAAATGACCTCACTGGCAAAAATAGCCCCGGCAATGGGTGCGTTAAAAGTGGCTGCAATTCCGGCGGCGGCTCCACAGCCGATGAATGTCCGCATCCGCCGAGTGGATACCTGGAACAATTGCCCTACAGCAGAACCAAAAGCCGATCCTATTTGCACAATGGGGCCCTCCCGGCCCACCGAGCCACCAGAACCGATGGAAAGCGCCGAGGCCAACGCCTTTACCAAAACAACACGCATGCGAATAAAACCATTTTTTGTTGCCACGGCATTCATCACTTCGGGAACACCATGTCCTTTGGCTTCTTTGGCAAAGCGATGGACAAACATGGCAACGATGGCACCGCCGATAGCTGGGATAGCGATCTTTAGATAGAGGGGTGTTCCCTCGATGGTGGCCACAAAAGAACCCTGACCCCATAGACCCGTGCGGAAAAGTTCAATGAGATACCGAAAACCAACAGCGATGTAGCCGGACACGAGACCAATAATCACTGCCATGAAAATCACAAACAACTGGTCGAACGACTTAATTCTGTGCAGGGAACGCTGAACCAGCGAATAGAGAGTATTGCGCCAGTCGATATAGCGACGCAAGCGAGTAATCTGTTCTTTTGTTATAGGACGATTCATGGCAATTATTATCAAATAAAAGCCAATAAAATTAACTGTTATTTATGATATTCCTGTAGCAATTAAACGGAACATTTTACGTAAACATTTTGTTATCCCTCCGAGGAAGTTGGTAAATTTTGATACTTTCAACATGCAATTATTAAGTATTACTTAAGCATGCGGTACAGAATCGTCTTTTACTCATTAAGCCGGATCTTTGGCGTCCTGGCCCTGGCGATGGTTATGCCTTATCTTTTAACGTTTGTGTATCACGAACCGCAGACCTATCATTTCCTCATTCCCATTATCCTCCTTATAGGGATGGGGCTCTATTCAGTATTAAGCCAAGGATCCATTAAAGAGTTAAACCTGAAGGAATCCATGTTGATTGTTGCAGCGGCGTGGGTGGGCGTCTCTTTTTTCGGGTCCTTACCATATTTACTGGATCATGTTTTAAGCTCTTTTACTGATGCATACTTCGAGACCCTTTCTGGATTCACGGCTACCGGTTCTACGGTTCTACCTGATATTGAATCAGTACCCAAAAGTGTTCTCTTCTGGCGTTCAGAAACGCATTGGCTGGGTGGTATGGGAATTGTTGTTTTGGCCATCGCCATATTTCCCGCCTTACAAGGGAAGCGAACCCTGTTCAGTTCCGAAGCCCCAGTACCTTTTACCGAAGAAGACCTCTTCCCCCGAATTGCAGATGTGGCTAAATCATATTGGAAGGTTTACCTATTCTTTACGGTGGTGGAGATCCTCCTTCTACTTCCAGTCATGGGATGGTTTGATGCCGTAACCCATTCGTTTGCTACAATCGCTGGGGGAGGATTTTCAACACGAAATGCCAGCATCGGTGCTTTTAACAGCGCATATGTGGAAATTGTAGTAATGGTTTTTATGATCATAGGCGCCACTAGTTTTATTCTGCATTTCAATGCCTTGCGGGGAAAATTTTATTACTGGAAGAACACGGCGTTTAAAATCTTCATGGGCATTCTGCTCTCAGCCAGCGTTCTCATTGCGTTGAATATTTACATTTTAAATCAGCAGGACATTTCTTTGATCACAGCGTTTCGCAAAGCCAGTTTTCAGGTAGTCTCTATTATTACGACTACAGGCTTTGCCACGACCGATTTTAAATATTGGCCCTCTTATAGCGTTTTTGTTTTGTTACTACTCATGTTCATCGGGGGTATGTCCGCATCTACTAGTGGTTCGATCAAAGTGAGTCGTTTTGAAATCATCTTTAAAGATTTTCGACGCATGTTACACCAAACGCTTCATCCCCGTGCTGTGGCCAAAGTATGGTCCAACCGTAAAACCGTCCGCCAGAACGTGATCCTAAAAGTCCAGGTCTACGCTATCACTTACATATTAGTGTTCATCATTTCAGGCGTACTGCTGGTAGCTCAAGGATACCGCTGGTCCACTTCTTTCAGCGCTGTTGCAGCCACTTTAGGGAACGTAGGGCCCGGGATCGGCGCTGTGGGTCCCTTCGACAATTTTGCCCTGTTATCCTCGAGCGCTAAGTGGATTTTAATGTTCGATATGCTTTTAGGGCGTCTGGAAATTTGGACAGTACTTTCTCTGTTTATCCCCGAATTCTGGGGTCTGGGTTAATCCCTCCCGGCGTTACTCGTCAAGACAGAAAGGGTTTACAATGTGAATCATAAACAGCACTTCTGCGTTTAAATGTTTAACATTAAGCATAATGGATTTTTCACCTTTTAGGCTTCTTGGTGTAACTTTACACCTTAGGAACGAAGCAATTTTGAAACCATTGGCGCGTTCGTCTAGGGGTTAGGACACCGGGCTCTCAATCCGGCAACACGGGTTCGATTCCCGTACGCGCTACTACCTTGACCTTAGAAATATCTGGTTTATTATTATCGCGGCAATTTTACGGGGATTGGGAGTAATATAGGATATTTCACTGTGATTTATATCATAGGCTTACTTCTTAAATAAGCTTATTATTAATTAAACAACATTAGTGATAAAGCGTTGCATTTCACAAAACCCAAACTTTATATTACACCGGTTCTAGATAATCCGAGAGGTGAGGGGTTCTCCCCTAAATATATCTTTCTAGAACGTCTAATACATTGAGGACGTTATGAATAGGTACGACTTTAACATGCGGAGTTGGGTTACCTTGACGCCAAAGTTCCTTTGGACGTGGGTGGCCATTTTTCTCTTTTTTCAACCAGGAAACAGTCTCATAGCCCAGGATGATTTCGAGGAACCAGTGGAAATCTTCTGGGGAGACGAGGGCGATACTTCCGCCTTTTTTGAAGAGGATACACTTTATGAAGAAGAGGGGTTTGCAGAGGATACTCTCTTTGAAGATGAATATTTAGATGACTATTTCGATACCGGCCTAGAGGAAGATACTGAAGCTTTCGGGGATGAAGGGGAGTTTATCGACGAAGGAACGGAAACTAGTGGCGAGGAACTGAGTGATGTAGAACTGGCCGATGTAGCTAAGCGCCTGGGTTATTCTTTGAGCATATCGGGTGCCTCACCGGGGTTTGTAAACCATGCTCTAACGACCTATAATAATAATCCTCAAGTTGTCTATCGAATTGCTTTAGAATTTCCCTTACTGATGCAAATCAAAGGTACCCGATTCCGTTTTGGTGTGGAAGCAGGTACTTTTGGTTTCGAGAATTATATGCCCATCGGGGGAAAGTATTCTGGGATGACTCTCCTAGGTATTCTCTCTTTTCCTGCCGGTCCAGGAAAAGTAAAATTCGGTGCAGGTTTGGTCGGGAAACAATTCGGTTTCAGCGCCGAAACCACATATGGCTTGGCATTGGGGAATACCCTGGAGATTCGCGTCGGTGTCCGTTCCACGACAGCTTCAAAGGTGACTGACACAGCGGGGAATGATTTAGGGAATGTTAGTTGGCTGGATGGCGTCGTCACTTTGGGGTTTAACCTCTAAACGTTAATATACTTTTCGTAATGCCACACCGCCTCTATAAAGTCCTAATTCCAATACTTCTAAGCCTATCGTTGCTTCTTGCGAATAAAGTGTATAACGGCTTTACATCTACGACGATTACCGGAGGGAATGTATTTCCTGGGAAGTGGAATAATACAAACACGGGGGCAACTCTTGTTTTTCCAAAACCAGCTGGTAGCGCGGCTACGAAATACTTAGTAAAAATTATCTTCGCCTCGGATACAGACTCGGTTCTATACCCAGACCCGAACTCTAACCCAACGCACAACTGGCAAAACGCTAATAATATAGGAACAACAAACGAGATTTCGGTGTCAGGTGCCGAGGGAATGGCAGGGAATTCTGCGGTTAGTAGTGATATTGAGACAGCTAACGGCAGTCTCTGGCAGGACGGTGAGGCCTTTGAATTTGTAATTTTAACTTACCATGGGTTTAATACCATTGATGATACAATCTACTCGGGGACACGCTATACAATCCAT
>CAZBEL010000090.1:0-6264 GCA_964490885.1 uncultured bacterium | reverse complement strand
CTAATTTACATTAGAAATGATGTATGTGAAGGTAAAATTCTTTGCCGAAGATTTAATAATAAAGTTGTATTTGGATAAAGTAAACAACCAGATATTGAAAAGATGTTTACCTTTTAAATATTGAATTGAAAGAGTTGGGAATGTCGGGTAGTATTTTTTTAAACAATAGACTTAACTTTAGACTAAATGTACTATCCATCAATTAGTATGATCTGGAAGTTCTGCTCTCAAAAGGGAGCGGTCAATCGTCTGCAACTTGAGAGGTCTGATCCGATCCTGAAATGAAACCCACCGAACTAAAAGATCAACTTAAAAAGCTTTACCATCAAGAGTTCAAAGTCGCGCGACCAATTTTTTCGGAGCGACGGCACCTTATTACTATACTTGTTTTTCTTAGTGTTTGTTTGGCTTCCATCGGATTATGGCGGGTATTTGAGAGTCATGAACAAGAAGAGGCAAAAACTGTTACAATGTTATCTGCTGAACAAGTCGCTCAAGGTTTGAAAGATCGCTTTGAAACACACATAAATATTATACGTTATGTGCGCGAAGAGTGGTTAAAGAGAGGGCGTTTTACGAAAAAAGAATTTACCCAAACTGCGTTAGCGATTATATCGAAGTATGAAGGTTTTCAGGCAATTAATTATGTAAATCCTGTCGGGATCATTGAATGGGTGGTTCCTGAAAGTCCTAATTTGCCCGCCCTAGGAAAGGATCTTCACACCCATCCTTATGCGGCTAAATCTTTTATTTTAGCCGAACAAACCGGGAAAGATGTAATCACACCTATTTTAGAACTCTGGCAAGGGGGTCAGGGTTTTGCAACCTATTTCCCTATTCTATATGAAGGACAACTTCAAGGCTATCTTAATGGTGTTTTCAGGGTAGATCGGTTCTTGCCACCGGGATGGATGGGATCTGTTAGTAATTACTATGAAGTACAGCTTATTGCAGAAGGAGATTGTTTTTATTCCAGCAACGACTCTATGCCAGCACCAGAAGGAAACTGGTCTAGTGAAATATCATTTTCTGTATTAAACCGGTACTGGACTGTGAGGTTAATCTCCAAAACGAAAGTCCCAACATTAGTAGGAGAACGTATCTCCTTCTATTTTCTAACCTTTGGCGTCGTTCTAGCTTTTCTGGTTGCTGGTTTAACACATATTCAACTAAAACGACAATTGAAACTTCACCGTAATCTACAGCGTATCCACGAGTCTGAAACTCAACACCGCCTTCTTATCGACCATTCACCGGATGGTATTATCATCCATTCCCAGGGAAAAATTGTTTTTGTCAACACCGCTTTTGTGAAGTTAATGAGGGCTAAAAGTGCCAATGAACTCATAGGGAAAGATTTTCTCGCGGTAGTACACCCTCGATTTCGGGATCAGGTTAAAGACCGCATACGAACCGTAATAAAACAACGCGTGGAAGTGGGAGCGGTGGAAATGCAGTATATTTGTCTGGACGGCAGTATAGTCGATGTGGAGGTTTCGGCAATACCCGTGACTTACGAAGGACAGCCAGCCGCAGAAGTAGTGGTTCATAATGTAACTGATCGGAAAAAATCAGAAAGGTTACAAAACGTAGTCTACGAGATCTCCCAGGCTGCTAGTGTCAGTGAAAACATCGAGGAACTTTTTACCTCCATCCATAAACAACTTAGTAATGTCCTGGATACTACAAACTTTTATATTGCCCTTTATAATCGAGAGAAGGAGGTCCTTTCTTTTCCTTACTTCGTAGATCAAGTAGATCCCAAACCGGAACCTAAACCTTTGGGAAAGGGGCTTTCGGAATATGTAATACGCAAGAAAAAACCGCTAATGATTGACGAAAAAGGAATCTACGAATTAGCCGAAAAAGGAGAGATTGAACTGCTTGGGACACCTTCCAAAGTCTGGCTAGGTGTCCCTTTAATCGTTAAAGGAGAGGTGATCGGAGTCATGGTCGTGCAGAGTTATTCCGATCCCTTACGCTACACGAAAGCCGACCTAGACATCCTGACGTACACTTCGGAGCAGATCGCTGTTGCCCTCTATCGCAAACAAGCTGATGACCAAGTACGGTCTTCAGAGAAAAAATACCGTCAAGCCGCAGATGAGCTGGGACGTTCTAACACCATGAAGGAGATGCTCTTAGATGTGATCAGCCATGATCTGAAAAACCCAGCTGGAGTGATCCACGGAATGAGCGATTTACTCGCCACAGAGTTCCCTGATAACGATATGATTAACCTTATCAAGGAAAGTAGTACGAATTTGCTGGGAACGTTGGAAAATGCCAAAACCCTTTCCATGGTGGCCTTAGGGGAAGACATTGAGAAACAAACATTAAATGTTAAAAAATTATTAGAAGCAGTCGTCTCCGAATATAAGCAGGCTCTAAGAGATAAAAATATGCAGGTGGAATTCGACGTTCCTGATGACTTGGAGATTAAGGCTAATCCCATTTTGGCGGAGGTGTTCAGGAATTATATTAGTAACGCTATAAAATATGCGTCCCAAGGGAAACGGGTCATCATTAAGGCTGGGATCGAAAACGGATATCTGGTAGGGAAAGTTGTGGATTTTGGTAAAACGTTACCCAAGAAACACTGGAAAGACGTATTTAAGCGCAAATTACGTTTGGAGAAGCATGGTGAAAAAGGTCGGGGGTTGGGGTTGGCTATTGTAGAGCGCATTGCAGAAGCTCATCAGGGGAAAGTATGGGTGGAAGCCAATGAACCCCATGGTAACACTTTTTGCATTAAAATTCCAATAAAGTAGAGCCACCGATTAATACTCCTACTCAGACACCAAAACCCGACGGGAAAGCTCCCACTATCCTGGTAGTGGAAGACACGTTAGCTTCTCGCCAATACCTGATTTTCATGTTGAAGAAGTTGCGGCTCAATGTGGTTGCTGCAGCTAATGGGGAAGAGGCACTCTCATTAATGGAAAACCAGACCGTGGACGGGATGCTTTTGGACATTGCCTTAGGACCCGGCATTAGCGGAGATGAACTCATGTTAAAATTTCGCCAGGATCCCCGCTTCAAGACAATTCCCATCATTGCCGTAACCGCTTCGTGGGAGGACGTGCTAAAGAAGTTGGTAAAGATTGGGTTCAACGACTATCTCGAAAAACCGTACACCTTCGAACAATTATGCGCGATCTTGGAAAAATATCATCTTCTGAATCCCGATGTCCAGTAGCCAGGTATCCGTAGCATGACCCTATTCAAAATGATAGAACTTTAACGAAAGCAACTATTTCATGACGAAACCAAGCGAGAACAACACAGACGAACATTCATCTTCTTTGTTGATTTTAGTCGTAGAGGACACAGCCACTGCCCGGCAGTATCTATTGCATGCCCTGGAACGTCTGCGATTGAAAGGAGTAGCAGCCGAGACAGGCGAGGAAGCCTTAGAAAAAATTAAAAACCATCCTGTAGACGGCATGCTCTTAGATATTGCTTTGGGACCGGGAATATCCGGTGTAACTCTCATGGAAAAATTACGAGAACAAGACCAGTTTAAAGAGACCCCTATTATTGCCGTCACTGCCTATGCAGAACGAGTTGTTGATCGAGTCCAAAAAGGCGCCTTCGACGGCTTTCTGCGAAAACCCTTTTTGGTAAAGGATTTGGAAGAAATCCTGAAAAAATACCTACCCATTACGTAAGCTGTTCACTCATTCTTGCTCGGTATTCCCTGATTTTAGGTTTGCCCTGTTCTTTAAAACGTGGAAATAGGTTAATAAACAAAATTTAGGTAACCTCCGGCGGAGTCGATTTACCAGTTTAATTAGTCAAAAATACCGCCATGTTTCTTTAGTTTATCAAGTTTTGGTTGGATAACGTAAATGCAATACGGTGCATTCGGGTTTTTTTTGAAATAATCCTGGTGGTAATCCTCGGCTGGGTAGAACTTGGTAAAGGGCAAAATTTCGGTGACGATTGGTTGATCGAAGTCTTTAGCTACCTGATCCTTGGATTGAAATGCGATTCTTTTTTGTTCCTCGGTGTGGTAAAAGATAACTGACCGGTACTGGGAGCCAACATCGGCCCCCTGACGATTGAATGTAGTTGGATCGTGGGCTTGCCAGAATATATCCAGTATCTTTTCGTAGGAAATAATTGTCGAATCGAACCGGATTTGGCAGGTCTCTGCGTACCCGGTTTTTCCGGAACTCACTGTTTTGTAAGTTGGGTTATCCGTATGGCCTCCGGCATACCCGGAAACTACGTCTTTCACCCCCTCCACCTGCTCGAAAACCGCTTCGATGCACCAGAAACAACCACCCGCTAAGGTAGCAGTTTCAAGAGTGACTAGTGTCTTCATTACGCTCGTCTCATTTGTTGATTGCTGGCTCTTTCCGGGCTGGACTACCGGGAGTAGCAGCAAGAATAGAAGTTTTAGGTAATTCATGACTGGTGGGAAAACTTAGCACGGAAGTGGGTAGTTTGCTATCGTCTTTTTCTGAAGAACATAGATTTGGGAATTGGATGAATAGAGGAAGCCCCCTTTTTAGTTTTTCTCTAAATGGATAAACAATAAAACCTCGATGGTATTCACTGCAGAAAAAGACTAAAAAAGTGTGTCATTCCGAAACCCGTTTTAACGGGATGAGGAATCTACTCTTACCGGTAATAGTCCATGTGGAAAAAGTCAAGTAGCGTGAGTGAACACCAAGGCCTATTAGCAAACATTTGTTAGGATACTGCCGACAACGTACAATCATCCCTACACATAGATCCCTCGGTCATGCTGACCTCGGGATGACATCCTTTTTTGTTCCTTGTCGCCTTGAAAAAGTCTCGGGAGAAACCTCAAGGGTGAGACACATGATAAAGCACTTCAGTTATTGTCTAAAGGCGACGATTTTCAGGCGTTTTGAGACAAAATGTATGACCAGATACCACGTAAATGCGATGATGAAGTTTACTACAACGTACCAGGGCCAGGGACCAAAAGCCTCTTCAATGGGTAGGGTAGGATAGCGTAAGTCAAGAATATTCTGGTCGAAGATCGAGTTATAGATGGCCATGAGTCCTGTGTAGATCAGCATGGTAGTAATAGCCATGATGAGTGCGTGCTGAGAAAGACGTCTTTTTTCAACGCGTAAGAGGTAGATACTGAAAAGGATGGGCGTTATGTGCTTTAGATAAAACCCTAACCAGGACAGGGGATAAGTATCGATAGGCGGGCAGACTGGGTTATTAATGACCAGTAGTGTAAAAACGTCCCCAGTCCAGACGAAGTAAAAGAAAACGTTGAACAATCCCTGGTGGAATTTGAAGAAAAGAATTAAAGCGAAAAAAGCCGTGAAGTTGCAGAGCCAAAATACTAAGTGGGGATTATGATTCCAGTTGTATAACGTTGTGGCCGAGATGGCGTAAACTAAGACGACACCAAAGATCCACCGTTGGACAGCTGCACGAGGAACAAACACGACTACTAGCAGGGCAACAGTGACTAGGATTAAACTGGTTATGGCAATGGAAATCATAGGGTTTACTGTGGAGAAATACTGCTTATTCCAACCCGAAGTTCAATGGTATCGCTAGTTACTGGGGTTAATTTTTATCGTACGGGAGAGATTTTCCCTGTAATTTCAAGGTTGTAAAATAAGAATAAACCACCTAAAGAAATGGACGACATTTATGGAGCAACCCATACGCATCGGACTATTTGGTTTTGGTCGTATCGGGCGAAACATTTTTCGCATTGGCTATAAGAATCCCCGGTTCAAATTTGTAGCCATTTCCGATCTGGGGAAAGCCGAATCGCTACACTATCTACTAATGCGCGATTCCATTCATGGCCCCATGAAGGAATCCTTTCGTCTTGAAGGCCAATATATATGTTATAAGGATCAAAAGATTCGCATTTTAGCAGGGGGTAAACCGGGGACAATCCCCTGGGATGCCTTCGATGTGGATGTGGTCATTGACTCCACGGGTGCTTATCGTCGCCGGGATGAGTTGCAACCCCATTTAGATAGTGGTGCCAGACGGATTCTGGTCTCTAAACCACCCGTTGATAAAATCGACCGAATCGTGATTCGCGGGCTTAACGAAGACGAAATCCAACCGGAAGATCGAATCATCTCCACGGCCTCCACAACTACCCAGGTTTTGGCTTTGATGTTGAAAGTTTTGGACGAGCATTTCGGCGTTCGACGCGCTATGATGACCACCGTCCATGCTTGTCCTGCCGGTCAAGCCCTAGTCGAGGGTGTTCTGTTTTGCCTCCGGTGGTGCTGGTCGTGCTTT
>CAZBEL010000089.1:0-6296 GCA_964490885.1 uncultured bacterium | reverse complement strand
TTTATCCCGTAAGTCGGTAGTGGCTGAGAGGAGTTCGAATACTTTAATTCCCGCAGCGACGATGGCAGGGGCTAAAGTATTGGAGAAGAGGTAGGGTCGCGACCGCTGACGCAATAGGGCTATAATCTCTTCCCGGCCCGTGGTGAAACCACCCGAAGCTCCCCCTAAAGCTTTGCCAAGAGTGGAGGTGATAATGTCTACCTGATTTAAAACTCCATGATATTCCGCCGATCCTCGCCCGGTCTGACCCACAAATCCCGTGGCGTGGGAGTCATCCACCATAACCATAGCGTCATATTTACGAGCCAGGGGTATGATTTCATCTAGCTTGGCAATATCCCCGTCCATGCTGAACACACCATCGGTGGCGATGAGTCGTATCCGCGCTGAGGAAGTTTCTTGCAGGGTTTTTTCTAACGCCTCCATATCTCCGTGAGGAAAGCGGTAGCGTTGGGCTTTGCAGAGCCGAATCCCGTCAATAATGGAAGCATGGTTCAATGCATCACTGATAATGGCGTCTTCAGGCCCTAATAGTGTTTCAAATAGGCCTCCGTTGGCGTCGAAGCAACTGGTGTATAAAATGGCATCATCCGTACCAAAAAAACGGGCGATGGATTGCTCTAATTGTTTATGCAGGTCCTGGGTGCCGCAGATGAAGCGTACCGATGCCAGGCCGAAGCCGTACCGGTCCAGCGCTTCCCGGGCCGCCGTCTTGATGTCCGGGTGGTTCGCTAACCCCAGGTAGTTGTTGGCGCAGAAATTCAACACTTCACCCCCTTCGACGGTGGCAATGGTCACCCCCTGGGGCGTAGTAATGGTGCGTTCCTGTTTAAACAGGCCATCGGCCTTGATCTGGTTCAATTCTTTTTCGTAAATGGTTTTACTTCCCATAGGTCGTTGTTTTGTTGATTGGTTAATTAAGATCGTTCCTATCTAATTCTCTGGTATTCGCGGTGAGAATTACCATTCCAGAATGACTTTTCCACATTGTCCTGATTCCATCACCTCGAAAGCAGTTTGATACTCCTTCATTTGGAAACGGTGTGTCACGACGTTCGAGATATCCAGGCCGCTGCGGAGCATCTGCGTCATCTTGTACCAGGTTTCAAACATTTCCCGGCCGTAGATACCTTTAATGTGGAGCCCTTTAAAAATCACCTGATTCCAATCGATTTGGGCATGTTCAGGTAGCAATCCCAGCAAGGCAATCCGTCCACCGTGATACATGGTTCGCAACATGTCTCGAAAAGCGTCGGGGCTCCCGGACATCTCCAACCCAATGTCAAATCCATGGGTGATGTTAAGTTCTTTGAAAGTATCTTCGATCTTTTCTCGGGTGATATTGACGGTCCGCGAGGCCCCCATCTTCCGAGCTAAGTCGAGTCGATAGTCATTATTATCGGTAATAACTACGTGGCGTGCACCAACAAAGTTGCAAATAGCCGTGGCGATGATCCCGATGGGTCCGGCCCCCGTGATGAGCACGTCTTCGGCTACCATGTCAAAGGAGAGGGCACAGTGAGTGGCATTTCCGAAAGGGTCGAAAAAGGCGGCAATCTCGGATGGGATATCGGGATGTACCGGCCACACGTTACGTTCGGGTAAGACAAGGTATTCAGCAAAGGCGCCAGCCCGCTGGATGCCAATTCCTACTGCCCGATGGCAGAGATGCCGTTTCCCGGCACGGCAATTTCGGCAATAGCCACAGGTGATATGCCCTTCACCCGAGACGCGTTGGCCCTTCTGGTAATGTGTGACACCCGGACCCACCTCTAAGATCTCCCCCATGAACTCGTGCCCGATGATTAACGGCGGTTTAATCGTTCTTTGGGCCCATTCATCCCACTGATAAATGTGTAAATCCGTCCCGCAAATAGCAGTTTTCTTGATCTTGATTAATACATCGTTAGTCCCCACAGTCGGTTCAGGGACGTTTTCTAATGCAATACCCCGGTGGGGTTCTTTTTTTACAAGGGCTTTCATGAAAAGGATTTCAAAACGATTGTCAAAAAGTGAACGGGTTTACGTGAAAGAAATTTACAGCGCGGGAATCAGGAGCACAATCCAAAACCCATTGACTAATTTCGGGTAAAGTGAGTTAAAAGTTCTGTGGAAAGTAACTACTGGCGGTTCATTAAAGGTTGCTGAAGACCATTTCTACACTCCGATCCTTTCGGCATGGAACTTGTTTCCCCTGAAGCCGTCCAGTAAATTCCCGGCGCTTTATGGAGTGAAAACAACCCGAATAATTTTCCATGACCAGGATTATTGCCTTTACCAACCAGAAAGGCGGCGTAGGTAAAACCACCTCGGCCGTTAATGTTGCCGTGAGTCTCGCCGTGACGGAAGTCAAAACCTTATTGGTGGACTTGGACCCTCAGGCAAATGCCACCACCGGAATATCTGAACTTATGGATGGGGTTCCGTCTAAGACTATTTATGATGTGCTTATCCGTGGTGCCGATGTGCACGAAGCCATTGCCGAAACCCAATTTCCTTTCTTTCACGTTATTACGTCTACGCACGACTTGGTGGGGGCGGAAATTGAATTGGTAAGTGTCATGGCTCGGGAATACCAGGTACAGAAATCCCTGGCTCCCATCACCGATCAATATGATTACATTTTGCTCGATTGTCCCCCGTCCCTGGGATTGCTAACTATCAATGCCCTCACTACCGCCAACTCTGTCATCATTCCTATCCAGTGTGAGTATTACGCCCTGGAGGGATTGGGGCAACTGTTAAATACCATCCGTCTCGTACAAAAGCATTTAAATGCTGATTTAGCTATTGAAGGGGTTCTATTAACCATGTACGATTCCCGTTTAAACCTGTCGAAACAGGTGTCGGAAGAGGTAAAGAGTTATTTCGGAGACAAATTGTTCAAAACCATTATTCATCGTAATGTTCGCCTGGGAGAGGCCCCCAGTTTTGGTAAACCGGCCTTGTTGTACGACGCCAACTCCACCGGGGCCCAGAATTACATGCAGTTAGTAGAGGAGATCTTGGAACGTGGCAACTAAACGTTTAGGTCGAGGATTAGAGGCCCTGATTCGTCCGTTGGAACCGGCGGAGCCCGCACCTGGGGCTGGGGTAGTTCCCTTACCCCTCAAATCCATCAAAGTTAATCCTCATCAACCGCGCAAGAGCGGTTTCGATGAGCGGAGCCTGGAAGAATTGGCCAATTCCATCAGGTCAAAAGGTGTGGTAACCCCCGTTACCGTGCGGCAGGAGGGAAGTGACTATATTTTGATTGCGGGTGAGCGTCGCTGGCGTGCGGCTCAACTGGCCGGATTGAAGGAAATTCCGGCCTACATTATCGAAGTGACCAATGAAGCCGAGATGGTGGAAATGGCCCTCATTGAGAATCTCCAGCGGGAAAATCTGAACCCCCTGGAAGAAGCCGAAGCCTATGCTTTATTACAGAGCAAGTTCAACCTCTCTCAGCAAGCGATTGCCAAGGCCGTGGGGAAAAATCGAGTGACAGTGACAAATGCCCTTCGCTTATTAAAATTGCCTTCGGAAATAAAACAGAGCTTACGCGACGGAACCCTCTCTGCTGGGCATGGTAGGGCCCTCTTAGCATTAAAAACCAAATCAGCGATGTTAAAATTGTGGCGTCGTATCTTGCATGAGGATTTAAGCGTCCGGGCCGTGGAGGCCCTTGCTTCAAAAAAAACAAGTACATCTACGTCATCACCAGCCCAAAAGCGCTCCTCAGTATCACCGGCAGTTCGCCGGATTGAGGATGAGTTGGTGACGCTTTTAGGTACAAAAGTAAAATTGAAGCCCCACGGGAAACAGGGGACCATCGTCATTAATTATTACTCAGCAGAAGATTTAGAGCGCATCCTGGAGTTGCTCCGGTCCCTGCAATGAATACGTCACCGTGAAAAAGGCAAAACCAAAACGTTACACTATCCTGTTCATCCCGGACACGGACGATGAGAGCAAAAGTTACTCCCTCTCCCGACGGTGGCTGCGTCTGGTAATAGGCTTCATCCTCCTGGTGATACTTGCTTTGGGAGGTTTAAACTGGTATTTCATTCCCCAGGCCCTGGATTATGATGAATTACGGAGCCAATACGATGAACTTCTTGCCGAACGAGTGAAAATGGTCAGCCTCTACCGTGATCTCCAGCGGCTCCAACAGATGAATGAACTGGTCCGGGCCCGTTTAGGTACTGACCTACCGAATACAAGTACCGAAGGAGACGATACTACTGCGGTGGATTCGACTCAGAAAAAAGAATTTCACTTTTCTTACGTAGAAAACATTCCTTCTGTGGCGCCATTGGACGGGTACGTCACTCAACGGTTGGTTGTCCATTCCCCGGTGTGGCAAAAGAACCATTACGGGATCGATATTGCCTGCAAGCAAGGGGAGGCCGTGAAGGCCACTGCCGCTGGTACAGTTGTTTTTTCCGGCTGGACTTACGATTTAGGGAATTTGATCATTCTCT
Organism: uncultured bacterium; assembly: GCA_964490885.1. GTDB lineage: Bacteria > Fidelibacterota > Marinisomatia > Marinisomatales > TCS56 > CAZBEL01. The sequence continues at coordinate 1,833 of CAZBEL010000089.1, read as the reverse complement.
ATCACGGCAACGGTTATTTCAGTCATTATGGGCATAATCAATTAAATTTAGTGGAGCAACACCAGGTTGTTCAACGGGGCCAGGTAATTGCCAGCGCCGGAGATACTGGGATATCCTCCGGGCCGCACCTGCATTTTGAGATTTGGAAAGATAGCCGAGTCTTGGACCCTTTTCTCTTTTTCCCGGAATACAAACAAAAGGATTTGAGTAGTAGCGACGATGACTAAATTCAAGAAACAGAGTGCCCATACTGTAATCGGCGCGGACGCGGTCATTAAAGGGGACATTACCTTGAACGGTGGGCTGGTTGTATATGGCAAAATATTCGGAGACATTTCCACTGATGGACCGGTGCGCATTGCTCGCAGTGGGGCCGTTTACGGCCACATCCGGGGTAGCGACATCCACATTGGCGGCCGCGTGGAAGGTAATGTCACCGTAGCCAACCGGGCCGTGTTAGGGAGCGAATCGGTATTAAAAGGAGATTTGGTATATCAGCGTTTGTTAATTCAGGAAGGGGCGCGTTTCGAAGGTCAATGTGACCTTTCTGAAGCATTAGCTACCGAGGAGTCCCCCCCCCAGGAAGCGCCAGAATCGGAGTCCACCCAGATGGGCGATAACCTCAATGGGTGAAAATTCTTTTTTTACCCGCTCTTTGTCCTATTTTCAAAAAGTGGTTCGTGCGTCGGGCCCTGCCGCGGCTGCTTCATATACGTTAATAGGGGCCATCATTTTTTTCGGTGCCATTGGGCTCATCCTGGATAAAAAATTCGATACATCACCGGTACTTCTTCTCATCGGTATCTTGTTGGGGCTTATCGTAGGGTTCTATGAATTAGCCAAACTGGTGTGGAAACCACCTAAGTAATTTCCATGATCTTAGTCTATTTATCGTTCTTTTGCCTGGGTAGTTGGGGCCTTCTATCTATCTTTTTTCCAAGCTATATGACAGAAATCTTCCTGGGTCTATTCATCCCCTGGCTCATGGGCTTGTTCACCCTGGGAACCGTAAAAAGGATCTATGAACGGCACCCTGAAAAATTGACTCCTTTTATGATGAAGGCCTTTTTCGGTAAGATGGTTATAGTGGCTCTGTATATTATCCTTTTGTTTCGTTTTTATACTTTTCATGCATTGCCGTTTGTTATTAGCTTTGCCGGCTATTTTATTACGCTCCATACTTTGGAGGCGTTTTACTTACGATCCACATTCAACAAATAGGTAGGATTCTTATACCCACACATGAGTGTCAGCCAGCACAGTCCTGAATCTGGCAGCGTAATGGAACGGGTCGGCGATACGATTATAGAACACGTCGCCAATAGTTCCGGGGAACACCCCATTATTAAATTACCCACGGTCTGGGGAATCGATCTTTCTGTCAGTAAACATGTATTTATGCTCTGGTTTGTAGCGACCTTGGTTGCGCTGGTGGTTATTCTTCCGGTACGGCGTTACCTGAAACGAGGCACAAGTGAAGCCCCCACCGGTTTTATGAACGCTCTGGAAGCCGTCATTCTTTACATTCGGGATTCCATCGTGCGTCCCAATGTGGGAAGCCGCTTCCTCAATACGTGGTCTCCGCTGGTACTTACTTTCTTTTTCTTCATCATTTTTGCCAATGGGATCGGGCTCCTGCCCATCTTCGACCTTTTAGGTTTACTGGATCGGTTTATTCTGCATACGTCTCCTGATTCTTTGCTTAACCGGTTACTTCACGGAGGACCCACTGCTACGGGGAATTTCAACGTAACAGCAGGGCTTGCGTCCATCACTTTCTTTGCCATCATCGTTGCTGGGGCCAAGGCGCACGGTTTTTTACAACACTGGAAA
>CAZBEL010000088.1:0-6309 GCA_964490885.1 uncultured bacterium | reverse complement strand
TGATGATCTTGGCAGGCGGATTAAGCATCCTTCTGGGGTACTATCCCAAGATCGGCGCTTGGCTGCTGGTAATCTTCCTGGTCCCCACAAGTTTTTACATGCACCGCTTCTGGGGGATCGAGGATCAGATGCAGGCCATGAACCAAATGATCATGTTTATGAAAAACATGGTCATCATCGGTGGTGCTTTGTTAATCGCCTACTTTGGTTCGGGCCCCTTCAGCCTAAAACCTTAAAACCATGAAAACGGAGGCTGAACGACAGACTAGCCTATTACCTGAATAGTACAACACACTTTGTGAAGTAAAAACCGACGCTCCGTTCTCAGGGAAATACGCCCCACACAAAGAAGATAGCCCTATACCTACTGGATTGCGGTATTGCGTGAACTCTGGGGCTCTGGACTTCCGCCCCCAGGAAGCTTCTAACAGTAATAAGCAATCGTGGTACTTAAGTAGTTAGCCGAAAAATGTTGTAAATTTCCAGCACTTTACGGTGCTTTTGATCCATGCAAGAAGGGGTTGAATTTCATCTTTTTGGTGGGGAACATCTCTTTGTTCTCCTATTCTACACTGTTGCGGCCTGGTGGGGCGGTCGCTACTTAAAACAGCACCGAGGAGACAACACGTGGAGGCATTTCCGACTCCTCATGGGAACCCTCATTGGCCTCAACACGGTTCTTGGTTCTTTGGCCGCTAGTTTCAACGGGGCTTTCAATCTGTCTGAGGACCTGCCGCTGCACGTGTGTGGAATCAGCCGCATCCTCACCATTATCTATCTCCTTACACCGAGGAAAAAGTTGCTGGATATTCTCTATTATTGGGGAGTGGGAGGCGGTCTTCTGGCGCTTTTAATTCCGGACCTGAAGCACGGTTTCCCCAATCCGGAATTCTTCACCTTTTTCCTCTCGCACGGGTTGACCCTTTTCACCCTGTTAGGTGTGATTGTGGTCTTTCACCACCAACCGTCTCCCACGAGTTACTGGACCGCTTTCCTGACTTTGAATGTAGTTGCTTTCGCTATAGTATATCCCCTGGATCGGCTTTTAGGGGCTAACTATATGTATTTACTCCATTCACCAATGGTAGACTTCACACCGGTGACGTGGCTGCCCGGTTGGCCGTGGTACCTCCTGCTTTTAGAAGGATTTATGCTGCTCTGGTTCTGGATCTGCCATCAACCCCTTCAGCAATGGGGCCATCTGGAATCACCCTTAGCAGTAAAATCCCATCCCCGGTAATGATATTAAATAGTTCTTAACGGAAGTAATAATGAAAGGTGACTTGGGTTACCATAGCACCGATCCTCGTGCTGAATTCCTCCTTATAACTATACCATTCACCCACTTATGAAACTAATAAGAAGGCTTCACCTTGAACATACCCGTTAAGATTTTCCGTCTATTCTCTTAAGGTGCGCATTCACACCCGAGGGATAAAAAATGACGTTTCAACGATCAGGAGAGTGACAATTAGTATGCGCTCTTTCCTCCTAATTACTTCATTGGTCCTTGTTTCAAAAGGTAATTTCACGAACCGAGACTATGGAATATTATTATAAACATTGTTCCAATTCTCAGAAACAACATTTAACCCAGCATGTGGTTTTTATTTAGTATCCAGTGTCCACACCCCATTCCAATCGTCACCGGGTGGATATTTTTGGAACGTCCTACAACGATTAATATACACACGTGAAGGATTAATATCTAAACCCGGTACGAAGGCTTCCAATTGATCCGCATCCTGAAACTTTTTAATAGCTATTTCCCATTCTTGATTAAAATAGTATTCAATAGCCTGGTGGAAAACAGTGACCAACCCCTCAGTGTGCGCGTCAAGCGACCCTTTTTTGTCCAAAAGCTCATACGTTTCTACTGGTTGTGTCTTTCCCATAACGCGAACACGATCTAAAAACCGCCACTCAAACTGATCTTCCACCTCCCGTTGTGTGTTTTCTCCTACCTGAATAAACACACCATACTGTTTAGCAGAGGCTTCCAGTCTGGAGGCTAGATTGACCGCGTCACCCATCATTGTATAGTTCATCCGAACCTTACTACCCATATTACCGATCACCATTTCTCCAGTATTGATCCCTATTCTCACCCGCATGGTGTAGACCAACTCTGGCCATTTTGTACCTTCCCCGCGCCATTTAGACCGCAGTTCCCGTAATTGATCCTGCATCTCTAGGGCGACAATACAAGCCCGGTAAGCGTGATCACCCATGGGTACCGGAGCACCGAAAAAGGCCGCGATTGCATCCCCTTCGTACTTGTCCAACGTACCACCATGGTCAAACAAAATATCGGTCATTGCACCCAGGTATTCGTTCAATAGTTCTACGAGTTGCGTGGGATTCAGCAGTTCCGAAATTGTTGAAAAATTTTGTATATCTGTGAAGAGTGCCGTTTTGATGCCCATCTCACCACCTAATGCTGGATGGGCTCTATCCTGAAACATTTTATCAATTAATTCTGGGGCTATATACGTGCTAAAGGTGTCTTTGTAGAACCTTTTGTCCTTACGTTCAATTGCAAATTGGTAGACGACATTGCTGGTGTATGTGCATAGAACACCGGCCAGGGGAGCCACTACAGGTAACAATAAACTAGCCCCAGGCCTCGGTAATGCAATGCGAAAAATCTCTGGATAGTCAGTGACCCACACTGCGGGTAATAGGATATTACCAAGTTCCTTTATGGCCCATAATAAATCGTCCATGAAAAAACCACAGGTCAGGCCAAAATAAACCAGGCCCTCGATTATCACTAAGATAGCACTCCAGCCAGGAGTAAAAACGGCCAATATTAAGAATGCTAGTAGGGACAATGAAGACGTAATTAAAAACTGGCGCCAGGGAAAGTGATAGTATTGGGTTAGTTGTCCTCCCAGTATACGAAGATAATTGTTATGAAGAATGGTTTGGATGGCATTTGCGTGAACCTCTACCCCGGGGGTGTGGTGTTTGAACCCAAGGTAGTTATAAAAGGGTGTGGTTTTCTTATCAGCCTCTGTCACTCCAACGGATATGCCAACGAGAACAATCTTATTATAGAAGGGTGACTTTGTGGGGTCGAAGGCTCCAACTATACCCATACTCTTGCTTACCATCTCACGTTCTTCGTCATCCAATATCGATTCCAACCACTGAGGCGTAGTCTTGGGAAGGAACTGCTCCATCCAATCCAGATCCTCCCGTGGATCCCGTAGAGTAATATCCCTTGTGTCAATAATGTACGCTAGTGAGTAACGAGGAAATGTACCCCAGGGAGAGGAATACTCCTGTGAGGGTGTCACATATTCGGAAGGCGGGCCGTACCAATTCACTAAGAACGTGTTCTGCTCATCATACGCCCCTATTGAATAGGGACCAAATTTCCAGATCAGTTTTTTAGGATCAAATCTTAGCCTTACCGTATCTTCTAAGTCGGCATAGGCTTGAATAGCCATCAAACCTAATGTGAGATATAAACTATCAGGATCATGTTCCAGATTCCAGAAGATGGGATACCTGCGCGTAAAATTATCTTGATCTAAGATATCATTAACCAACCCAAGGGTGGCGCCACTGCTGAGAATATCTCCCACTGGTTTAGCAATATACTGAGGAGGATATAAATTGGGTTCACGCACCAAATTGGCCGCCAGAACCACTTTCACACCTTGCTTTTGTACTTCGGCAATGGCATCACCGAAACTTTTATCACCCTGAACCTGAGTGGAGTTCAATCCGCCAGATTGGATATAGCGCAATTCAGGCTGATCGAACTCTACGTCGAAAACAATCACCTTTGCACCAGCTTGGGCAAGATTGCGAACTACACGAGACCAGATGTAACCCCGGGAATAGGGGTAAGACTCAGGCATTAGACGATAGGCCTCATCATCAATTTCCACCAATACGATATCCGTTCCCTTGTTCACATAGGTGGAGTCACGAGGCAGAAGACCAGTAAGCGGGCCCCGAACTCCATAAAAATAGTAATCCATAACCTTCAACTCCAGACCATCAAACACCCCCCACCACTGTAAAACAGACACCAGGATCGCAGAGGTCAACGTCAAGGCTATTCCCATATAACGACCCCGGATATCGAAAAGCCTTCCGGCAATCATTCTAATATCCAATAAACTCTGTGAAATCTGCCGGCTTCCATTATTAGAAATTAAAGGTTTGTTAAATGCAACTTGTGCTCAATGAACCTCCGAGTTCTTCCAGCAAGCTGGTTGGTGAAATACACCCAATGGTTTCTCGTATGGGAACTGTGAGGGGCTTTAGATCGGACATTTATTTCAGTACCACTAACTTCCTGGTCCTCACAAACTCCGTGGTTCGTAAGCGGTACAAATACACTCCCGCACCAACAGCCTGACCGTGGGCATCTTTCCCATCCCACACGATTGCTTTGAAACCAGGCTCTTGTAACCCGCTCACCAATGTGCGTACCTCCCGACCTAACAGATCATAGATTACCAACTGGAGTTGGGTTCGCTCCGATAAATCATAGCGAATAGTTGTGTTGGGATTAAAGGGATTAGGGTAGTTCTGGTGGAGAGCGAACCTACCAGGGATCATCCTTAAGTCACGGCCTATGTGCAAGGAATGGACAACTTTTAAATAAATGTCATCCAGTATAAAAGGTGTGCTTGCAGAGGGTGCTTGAGCTGTAATACGTATGAATAGCGGTGTATCGAAACTAGAAAGGCTAACCTCTTGCTCTACAAAATCGCCACTAATGCCAGGTCCGCCAATCGCTACCAACGAATCTACTAACGTCCAATTCAACAAATGTAGAATTGATGAATCAAGGATATCGTAATAGGTTCCCATAACGTAGTTTGGCGCAACCTCGACATGAGCGGTAACATTGTTTACACTGCAAGCATAGCGGAAGGCCAAACTGGCCTCCTGGAAAGGGACAACATCGATTGCCAATCCTGAGATGACTGTATCTGGTTGGACGCCGGCTACGGGAGCAATAATAATCCAACCCGCATCGACCCCATAACCATCCAGATTTACAGCCGCCCAGCGGCCGTGACGGGGACTGTACCAGTGAGCAGAATCCACCCATTGATTCTGATCCAAATCATACCGGTAAACAGACTGATTTTGCCAAGTCTCCCAATCCCCAACAGCGAGTGAATCTTTAATTGCAAATACATGTGTGTCGGAAACAGCAACATTAGACGCACTAGACCCATCTACGGCATCTACCCAGTAAGCAATTTGATCCCCCAGTGTAAGGCCAGACCAAGTTAATGTTGTCTCGTAACGGTCTGTTTCTGGTATCTGGTTCATCACCTGGCTTTGAACGCTTCCACTATTCACTTGGTAGTTCAACGTGACTTCCAGGGGAAAACGGTCGGTTGCGGTAATTTTCACTTCCTCACTGCCAGCCGGGTAAATCGTGTCTTCAATTTCAGTGAGTTCATCAATCACCGGTGGGATCTGATCTGGACCGACTTCAAATTGGAAATAGCTGGTAGGCGCCCCAGGAGGATAATAAACACCATTCCCATCATTATCCTCAGCGTAGAAGTAGTACTTAAACATTCCCGCAGATCCATTTCCGGAAACATCTGCGCTAAATGTATTGCCAGTACCTCCGGAGCCCAACGTTACCACAGAAGCAATGCTGTCAACGCCGTAATATACAACTGCCGAGTTGGTATTTAGGACAAACCCTGTGTTTGCATGAATATCCACCTCAAGATGGTAGGGTCCAAAAACATCTTCAGTAGTAGCAGGAACAGTATGGTTACTAAATACCAATGGAGGTCCTATAATATTAAAATCAGTATCATATGCCAATTGAACCCAAGGCGTCAACTGCCTTAACAGAGTAACAGAACTTATATTATCCGTTCCTTGGGCAATCACAATGGCGGCTACTATTTCCTGGATATCACTAGGCGCCATAGAAATAGGCCCGGCCGTCATCAAAAAACGGCGATCACCGCTGGGATAATAATTATAATCCACCCATCCATCGTCAGTTACAGGATCACCACTAAAAACAAAAGTTGACGGTTGGCCGGTAATGGGGTCTATATACGGTTGCCCTGACATTCCAATGAGGCCATTCATATAATTATACGCCTCTTGTGCGGTTGCGGGGTCACGAAAAAGGTCATTGCCTGAAAAAAATACTGAAAAGGCGCTCATGGGAATATTTGCAAAATCGAGAATTGGATCACCAGAGACCCAAGCCGTATCCCCGGGTGAGGGCACAATGGGTGTCTGTAAAAAGACATATCCCACCGCTGGAGGGACATATCCATAAGTAACATCACCGTTGAA
>CAZBEL010000087.1:0-6472 GCA_964490885.1 uncultured bacterium | reverse complement strand
CCCACTAATGAAACCGAAGCTCATCACTTTTAATCCATAGGAATCCAAAGGAACCAGTTTTTTATGGGCAGTAATTTGCGGATGTTCGTTCACCCCCAGAATTGTCGGAAGGGAGGGCCCATAAATATCCAGGTCTAGTAAACCCACAGTATAGCCGTGTTGTTTCAGAGCCAGGGCCAGATTGGCCGCAATGGTGGATTTCCCTACACCCCCTTTACCGCTGGCAATGGCAACAACGTGCTTAACTCCTGCCAGAGGATCGGGTTGCGGGACACCGCCAAAGGCCTGGGATGCGGGTTGATCCGCCGTTGGCTGGTCAACTAATTCCACTCTCACTGTATCGAAGGCACTGGCTTTTTCCAGAGTAGATCGTACGGCGTCTACCACTGTTCTTTTCTTGGTTTCATCGGGAGTGGTAATTCGCAAACGTACGGTAACCGAAGCCTTGTCAACTTCCACATCAGCTACCATTCCGAAAGATACAATATCCCTGCTGAAACCCGGGTAGGTAATAGACCTCAACAATTGTAGGACGGCATTTTTATTCATAGTCACACGCAGATGCTAAAAACGGCCGTGTAGTACGGCCGTTTTTAATGGAACGGTCGCGCTGGATTAACCAGTGTACTCGCGATCGTAATAATCGTAATTGGGCTTGATGTACTTTTCCCACTCCTCGGGGACTTCGCTCTCTTCAAAGATCGCTTCCACCGGGCACTCCGGTTCACAAGCCCCACAATCAATGCACTCCTCTGGGTCGATGTAGAGCATCTTCCCTTCTAAATTATCGGGATCGTACCCGGCCTCGTCCCACTCATCCTTGGTGGGATGAATGCAATCTACCGGACAGACATCCACACACGCGGTATCACAAACACCCACACAGGGTTCGCAAATAATGTATGCCATCAGTTTTCTCCTACCTAAAAGGGTTCTGTTTTGGGTTTATTAATTAGGACTATTCAGGATCAAGATCAAATATAAGATATGAATTTAGAGGCTTTTTTCTTTAGGTAAAAATTATTTTGCAGCTACCTGACTTTTAATCCCAGAACGGAGAGCTGTCATGGTCAAACGAGAAAAAATCGTGCAAGAGATACTCAAGGAACCGCATCGTCACGAAAGATAGGGCTTCATTCTAAGTAAAATTGAATTGAAAGGTTGCTTTCCACTTTCGCCTGCCCCTAAGCTATCACGGTAGAATGGTCTCCCCACAACGTAAAAACATCACCTACCTCTGGACCGCCCAGATCATCTCCGCTATGGGAGATGCCATGTACCAGTTGGCCTTAATGTGGCTTATTCTTGACCTGACGGGCTCCTCGGTCATTACGGGTCTCGTGGCCTTGAGTGCTTACCTACCCGCCATGCTGTTCGGTCTATTCTCTGGGGTCTTAGCAGATCGCTACGACCGGTTGAACCTCATGATCCTGGCCAATATCAGCCAGGCTTTGACGGTCATCATGATCCCCGTACTACTTTACCTAAACGTAGAACACGCTATTTATCTGGGTATTTTGGCCTTCATACGCAGCAGTTTTAGCACTTTATTTCCCCCGGCACTCAACGCCTTCATCCCGGAGATCGTCCCGCAAACACAATTAGTAAAGACCAACTCCGTCCTAGCCACAGCCAATCAGTTAGCCTACTTACTGGGCCCGGCACTGGCAGGCATCCTTTTGGGGGTTATTTCCATTCGTTTCCTCTTCATCTTCGACGGTGCTTCTTTCCTAGTAGCGTTGGGTTTCCTGGCTCTTATCTCTCGCCCGGCAGTTCCCGTCCCCACCCAGCAAAGACCTACTACCTGGAAGGGGTTGATCAAAGGTTTTCAATATCTCCGGCAACATCCCACCATCGGCTTACTCATTGGCTTAACCGTTCTGAACAATTTATTCATCATGGGACCAGCCATCGTCGGTACCCCCATTTTAGTGAAGGAAGCCCTAGGCGGGACAGCTTCTCAATATGCTTTCGTAGAAGCAGGGCTAGCCCTGGGAATGCTCTTAGGATCCATCGCTATTTATCGCTACGGCTCGCGGTACAAAGGCGGTACACTTCTCCTGATAGGCATGGTTATGGACGGGGTAACCTACGCGGTTTTTTACCTGGCCCATTCTATCCCCTTCGTCATGGTTATGATTGTTATCCATGCCCTGGGTATCCCCATGATCACCATCTCGCGCACGGCCCTTATTCAGCGCAATACTCCAAACCAATTCCATGGACGTCTTTTTGCCATGGTGCACTTGGCTGTCGTAGGGATGACGGCCTTCTCTTCGGCCATTGTGGGAATGTTGGCCAGTGTGATTTCAATCCAGACCGTTTTCCTCTATTTCGGCATTGGCGGGGCTCTTTGCGGTTTGGCAGGAGCCCTGGTTCCCCAACTGAGGAGAATGAATTAAGGGAACTACATGACAAATCAACCTATGTTAGTCACCCATATCTCAATGAACCTAATCCGCTGGCATTAGCCCACATGTATACGTCCTCCCCAGTTTACTATCTGGTTTTAGATCAAGGCACTTCGGCCACTAAGGTCTTCTTATTCAATGAACACCATGATCTCTGTTACACCGCCCGGCGCAAGCTTCATCTACACCGTCCGGCACCCCATCACGTGGAGGGTGACCCCTTAGCTATTGTCCAAACCTGCTACTATTTACTACAAAAAGCGCAGGAGTACAGCAGGAACCAGGGAGGAACCATTCGCGCCGTAGGTCTGGCAGTTCAGCGCTCCACTTTCCTGTTCTGGGACAAACGGACACTCCAGCCCCTCACGCCGGCCTTGAGCTGGCAGGACAGTCGAGCCAAGGCGGATGTGACTACCCTGAAAGATCATGATAACACGGTCCAGAAACGCACGGGCGTGCCCCTCAGCGCCCACTTTGGCGCTCCCAAATACTTGCACCTAATTCACAATGACACTTCGCTCCAACGCAAGATTAAGGAAGGAAAAGCTTGGTTTGGTCCTTTGAGCGCTTTTCTGCTCCACTCCCTAACGGGTCAAGCTTATGTAGAACCAACCATCGCCAATCGCTCGCTACTTCTGAACCTGAAAACACGTGCTTGGGACCCGGAATTGTGTCGCCTGTTCCAAGTTCCTGACACCTGTCTACCGCCCATGGTCCCTTCCTTTGGCTCTTTTGGCAAAGTTCAAATTAACTCGGTTGAATTGCCGGTACTTTGTGTCCTAGGTGATCAACAAGCTGCCCTGGTGGGACAGGGAGGGCGACAACCAGGCAGCATTGCCATGAATTTCGGTACTTCCGGCTCCGTGCAAATGAATACCGGCCAGAATCCGGTGATCCTGAAAGGACTCATAAGCAGCCCGCTTTTGACTACCGAGACCCAGGGGGAGTATATGTTGGAGGGTACCATTAATGCCTGCAACGCCCTTTTCTACTGGCTGGAATCAGAACTATCCATCTCTCATCGCCAAATGCAATGGGACAAGCGATGTGAAAAAACGGAAACGGACGGAGTCTATTTACCAGGTTTTGTGGGCCTAGCTTCACCTTACTGGAAGGACAATCTAAAAACGCATATGCTTGGTCTGGAAAAGGCCAGTAAAGACGAAATCATCAGGGCAGCCATGGAGTCCATCGGCTTTTTAGTGTATGACATTCTGCAATTGATGAACCAGCATCGTCCTTTTGGGGAGGAAGTCCTAGTAGCCAGTGGAGGTGGCGCGCGACCCCCGCTTCTACAATTCATCGCTGATCTGGCACAAATCCCCATTGGTCATACGCCCATGAAGGATTGCACCGCCTTTGGAATCTACTGCTTATTACGGGAAGGGTTGGGCGAAACAACGCCACCAAAACCACACTGCGATCATGTGTACTCCCCTCAAATGAAACCTAAGAAACGTGGGGAAAAAATTGACCGGTGGAAACGGTTATTGAAAGAAAGAGGAGTTAAACTACTGTAGTACTCGACAAATAAGATGACTTTTCCTGTCGCCAAAAAGTCGTAATACTCACCTTTGCTGTGATTACACTTTCAGCTAATGCTTACTTCAACGATTCTATTTCAAATAGTTAACACGCAGTTTCAAAAAAACGTTAATTAACGTACTTTTGTTAAATATCAACCTGATTTGAAGTGTTGTAACCGAAACCTGGATTCCTATGAAATAATTTCTGCTTCCACCAGTGATTTCACTATTTGAGTGGGTTTTACGGCAGCAATTTGTTCCTGATAATCTGATCTCCGGCATACGATAATACTCTGGGCTCCGTAGATCTGGGCTGCACGTGCATCGTGGACGGTGTCACCCACCACAACCATGCGGTGAAAGGGGAACGCTTCGTGGTAGGCATCCCAGGCTCGTTCGCGGGCAATCCAGGGCATGGCAGCGCGTTCCTCTGTATCGTCACTGAATACGCCAAACGGGAAATAATCCCACAGTCCGAAGCGTTCCAGCTTGATCCGGGCCACCGCCTTTAAATTCCCGGTGATTAAACCCACTGCCTCCCCGGCTGAAAGAACACGCTTTAAGAAAGTTACGCCGTCGTCATACACCACTGGATCGGAAGCTTCCGGAAAACGCATTTGTATTTGTTCCAAATAGTCAGCTAATACTTGGTTGATCAAGGCACCGAGGTCCCCATCTATGGATAACTGTTTCTGCAAGGCCCGTCGGACAATGAGGGGATCGGTAAAGCCAGCCACGTCACCGTAGCGCAAATCCGGGAAACGCCCAGTTATACGCTGAATGGCCTGGCTTAATGTCTCCTGCGGTGTCCGCCCAGGGGACAAGAGGGTCCCATCAATATCAAACAAGTAGAGACAACGAGAGTTCATAACAACTGCTTTAAGGCACTGAGTAAACGACCCACGTCGCCTTCATCATTGTAAGCTTGAATAGAAATGCGTAACAGGTTCCGCTCTTCCCAAGGGAAAATGGGGATTTCGATCCGGAAGTCATCATACAACTTCTGTTGAAGGACAGCACCATCCTGGTTAGGAAGCTCCACACTGGCCATTTGACCTAACCACGTTCCATTAGCAGGAGAAAGGGGAGTCGATCCCAATAGATTCAGAAGCCGTTCTCGAGCCTCAAGGGTCAATTGCCGGCAGCGCTGTTTCACATCGTCGGTGAGATAATCGTGCTGGAACTGGATAGCCGCTGATACAGTAAGGAAAGCACTCAAATCCCGGGTCCCCTGCCACTGGTGTTCCACCAGGAACGGTGAAGAGCTGGGGTCCCTTCCTGCTGAGCCCCAACTGGTAACCAACGGTTTTATATGCGATTGTAAATCCCGACGAACGTACAAGAAAGAACACCCTTTCGGGGCGCATAACCATTTATGAATAGCGCCGGTGTAAACATCCGGGTCAAGCTCGTCTACATTCAAGGGAGTATGGCCGGGAACGTGGGCGCCGTCAATGATCGTCAAAATATTCCGTGCCCGTGCCCGGCGGCAGAGTTCGGCGACAGGAAAAATTAGAGCCGTGGGACTAGTGATCTGACTAATGAAAATCACCCGGGTACGATCCGTCACCCCGGCCCAGAATTGGTCTACGAAATCGTCAGTAGTCGTCACCGGGAGGCTCACCTCCCGCTGAACGAAATGGGTTCCCGTCTCTTCGGCGTAGTGTGTCCAGGCCCGGATAAGGGCACCATATTCATGATTAGTGGAAAGAATCTCATCCCCGGGCTTCAGTTCCAGGCTACGCATGACCGTATTGATGGCGGTGGTAGGATTGGGTACGAAAACCAGGTCATCGCCCGAACAACCGATGAAGGACCCCAAGGCTTCCCGGGCTCGCCGGAGATGTTCATAGACGGCACCCCCCATGAATTGTATCGGTTCCTCTTCCAGGCGTCGCTGCCACTGCTGGTAATCTTCGAAAACCGGTCGGGGGCAAGCACCAAAAGAACCGTGATTAAGGAAAGTAATACGGGGATTTAAAAGAAATAAGTCCTTCACGGCTTGGCACGCCTATTCATTGAACAATGTGAGAACTACTATTTTAAGCCCCGAACCAAACTGGGGTCAGAATTGTTACGGGAGCAGTTTCGCCAACGGCCGAACCCGAGGTTGGGCCCCGTTTTCCTCGAACCAGGAGGGAACTTTAGCCAGTTGTTCCAGGGCAGTAGCTTCGTCAGGAAATTCTCCCAGGCAGATGACAAAGCAGTCTCGGTCTTGAATCTGCTTGGGCAAAAGAAATAAGTCCGGAGAAGCTGCCACGGCCTGGTAGGCGTTCCGAATGGTCTGATCCAGGCACACGTATTCAAGCACAATAGTGTAGCCTTCTGGAGACGCCTGCTTTACCTCGAGCCAGGCCAGGGCGGCTTCGTGGAACTTGCCATCTTGAAACAACTCTTGAGGACTGGTAGAGGGCGCTTCAGCGATTTGAGGTTCCTCTGTTGCCTCTTCTTCAGCTACCGTTGGTTCAGTCGCCTCACCAAGCGTCACGGCCTCCGGTTCTGCGGGGGGTGTTGGCGGTTCCACTGCCATTGTAT
>CAZBEL010000086.1:0-6502 GCA_964490885.1 uncultured bacterium | reverse complement strand
GTGACACTCATATTATAGTTTCTTTTAGCCAACTTTCGATAGTCACTTTCTGCAATTGTCATTCGACCTTTTAATTCACTCGAAAGAAACGTGTTAAGAATTAGTCCTAATAAACCTTCGACAACTACGTTAGCGACGTCATATCCAATATTTTCCCTTAACATCCAGAAAAACCAACCCCCAGCAGGCAGAAAATAATCGGATGCCACTGCTTTATGTTGAAAACCTTGATAGGTAATAGACGTGACTTCCTGGGATGATAAATTCAATTCCTGTATACCATTCTGTTCACCTATCGAAAGGAAAGCGAGGGTATCGGCATTGAAATATACAGGCCGCGTGAGTGATTGATATACCCTTCCCGGGGTTGTGACAAAGTACATGCTATTTATTTTCCCTGAGACTTTCCCCCAACGTTTTCGGTAGACATTTATATCAGACTGGTTGAGAAATAGGGGTAGATTTTTAATCGTATTGCTGTCTGAACTCACCGATGGAGCAGTCAGAAGATTTTCGTCACTTATGCCCTCTAATGTATCAAGCTTGGCACCACCGTTTAGCGATGATTGGCACCAGAGAATAATAGGTAGCAGGAAAAATAGCGTAATTACAAAAGCTTGTTTACAGGAAGTTTTCATATACGTCACGTCAGATTGTTAAAATAATTTTCTTCACGTACAATTCCACTTATCGTCTCACGCTATAAATAACATGCAAATAAAATAATGAACCGTTGGGATATTTTGCTGCAGCGCTTACCCGGGCTTAAAAGGTAAAGATGGGCTGGGTCTCACTTGATTCAAACCTCCTGTTCAGATTGATTGCTTACCAAAAAAGGTAGTTTAAACCAACAATTTCCATGAGCATATTAGACATGGCCAATTCTTTTGTCAACGTGAAATTGGGAAGCAAATTCCTAGAACGACAAGCAGATAAATATTAAAAAGGCGCCTCCCCTTTAGCTTATCTTTATGGACTGCAGTGCTCCTCGTGACTTGATTCAGTTAGTGAATTAGAATTCTTCCTTATTAAAAATAACTCAGAGGTGTGCCACGCTCCCCCGTGGCCAGTTTATTATAAGTATCAAAATCTAGCTTACTAACATGAGATATACGTTTTTGAGCCAATTCCTTGATATAGTTAAGTAACCAAGCATGACCTTTGGGATCTGGTTTATCTAAAAGTGCTACCGCTGCTTCAAACTCACCTAACTCTCGCTTAATCTCGGCCATTATTACTCGCTCTTCAATCTTTGCAGGATCAAGGATACGGTAAAAGGTTTCTAAATTGTCTCTTTCGACAGCGGACAGGTCAGGTTTTCCGAGAGGGTCATTCCTTTTCTGGTCATTACCTTTCCACCAGGCATGGAGGTGAAGGTAGCGACGCTTTTTAATACTCAAACCCTCCTTTTTCAGGGCATTCAAGTAATCTTGCAATTCCGGATCGTAGTATGATTTTGCGCTTTTGTAATCTGACCAATGGTCAATTTCCGCCACTCGTTCCTGTTCATCGATCCAGAGGAGCGCCTTACAATGGGGACATTTCACAAGCCAAGGCATATCGAAAACCATGGGACCCTCTATTTTACCATCCGTCCAAAAAGTAGCACCGAACGTATTACCCGATCCAAGTGTGAATTGTCTCAACAATCCCGAACATTCGGCGCACTTATAGATAATAGTAGGACCCGGTAGCACGATTATCGCTTCCCTAACATCTATTGCGGGGACCTATCAGGTGATTTCTGATAACACCGGGTAATCGGCCGTTGAGCGAAAATGGGCTTCCAGCGCGGCCATAACTGCCAGGGCCTTATCTTCTCGCCAATGGCGGGCTATTACCTGTACTCCCACTGGCAATCCAACACTTCCCCGTTCCACCTGCTGGGCGGTGATGTCCGCCATATCTCGGCTTACGGTTCGATCGCTTTCTTCACCCTGGCGAACCCTGGTAGCTGCTACCACACCCGCCGGAGCGCCGATAACGTTGTAGACTAAACCGTAAGTCATGGCCGGGAAAAGGTGCTCACTACTCCCATGAATCACCGCCGGCAAGGCGTAAGGAGGACAGAGCACGGCATCGAATCCACCCTCTTCAAGAGAGTGCACAAACTTCGCCCGGTACTTCGTGCGCGCCTCTACGATCTTCCAATAGGCGGAGGTAGAACGGGCACCGGACTGTTCCATCATATAAGCTACATACTCCTGACCTCGAGCACGCATGAGTTTCGGTAACAACGATTTAACCACAGCAGGAGTGGAAAGGCCCTGGAAAAAGCCCGCCACCTGAGGGATAGGCTTCTCATCACCCAACAGGCGTTTGTAATCCTCACCACCGCCTGCTGAAACAGCGCCCAAAAAGATTCGTATGGCTTCTGCCGCGTCTGGTGGTGCGAACGGAGCCGTTGTAGCCCCTAACACTTCCAGAGCGGCCACGGCCTCTTCCACGGCGCGACGTAGCGCTGGAGATGCTGCGAAATAGCCATTGTGGGTATAATACCCGATGTGCATTTTGGAGACATCCAGCTTAGTGGGGTCGGGCCACGGCACAGGGGGTACCATGTCTTCGGTCGTCTTCAAAGAGGTTTCGGCAAAGATAGCCATGGCCAGTTGCAGGTCAGCCACGGTGCGGGCCATAGGACCAGGCTGGGGAACGACAGTCTCCTGGCTATTACCAAGTAGGTCTGGCGGAAAATCAGTGTTTGTCAGGCGACCGGTGGTGGGCTTGAACCCCTGGATACCGGAAAAATGGGCGGGGATACGAATACTACCCCCAAAATCACCACCCAACCCTAACGGGGACCCGTAAGCGGCGATGATGGCCCCCTCCCCACCACTGCTGCCTCCAGGCGTGCGATCCAGGTTCCAGGGATTGTTGCTACGGCCATAGACACGATTGTCACTTTCCAAACCGGCCAAGGTTTGGATGATATTGGTCTTACCTAAAATGATGGCCCCTTCTTCGCGCAACTTGGTTACTAACGGCCCTTCGTCATGGTAGACGTTTCCAATCTGTTTAGTAGCGCCTAAAGTAGTCTGGGTGCCAGCCACCCTATACTGCTCTTTGATGGTCACCGGCACGCCGTGTAAACGTCCCAGGGGCTCACCCCGGGCCTGCCTGGCATCGGCCTCCTTGGCCTGATCGCGGGCCTGGTCAAATAAAGGAATGACCACGGCATTGAGTTTGGGGTTTACCTCTTCGATGCGTTGGATGTGGGCCTCGGTAACCTCCACCGCGGATACTTCACCCGCTCTGATCCTCTCCGCTATTTCAACGGCACTTAACTTTGTCAAGTTATCCATGAATCCCTCTTTACTATCATTAGAAATACTTACTCGAAGTAGAATAATAAAAGTAAGTTACTTAGGGACAAATTCTATAAATTAAACCTCTATTATTTCAATGCACTTTTTTCGATTTCCATTTTCTGGTAGTCAAGTGACACGCCAGTCACTCTCCGTTGGATGGGAGCTAGGTAGTTTTATCGTGTAAGATAAATTGATATCCCTAACTTAACGTCAGATGAAATACTAAAGGTTGACCCTTCAGATGTCACATCCCTTTTTTGGTAAACACCAGAAGGATAATGTTCTTCAAAATGATTCTCATTATGCTCATAACCAGCTAACATAATAGGGTCATACTCCGCCAACAGACTCATATTCTCTTTAATAAACCATTCGACCCCAACCACACTAGCCAAACCAAGTTGAATATTCGTCGTTAAATACTTGTCATGGCTATCCTCCCCCAGTTTAAAAATATGGTATTTTTTACGGTCAAATTTCAGTATTGGGCCAAAACCCCAATAAAGGAAAAAACCGGATCTGAAGGACTCATTTTTAATAATTTGATAGGAAATAGATAGATTTAGACTGTTATCAACCTTAGACCCAGTGTACTTCACAGTAGTATAATTGGAATCACTTAAATTATACCGTTCATCTTTTAGGAGGTTATCATCCTTTTTCAAGTCAGTAGAAATAGAGATTCCAATTCTTCTTGCTTTTTTTGCTGTTAACTGTTTTTGGTAGGAAATTAAGGAGCCTTGAAAGGACTTCAGTGAAAAGTTGGGGCCAATCCGGAATTGCATTGCCTTTGTCCCTGGAGCAAAAGGAGTGTGGGTAGTAGAATCGACTTCTCCTGCCATGAGTCCTTGAACACAGAATAAAAATGACAATATGAGTAACAGATTCTTAAACCGCATCTTACGCTCCTTTCCTTTGTTGGTGGAATCAACTTCCAAGTTATTGCCCTTAGAAGCAAAAGGGGATCTAATGATCTGAACTCTCAAAGAATAGTGCTTTGAGATCTACTTTTCCTAATATCCAAGAAACCGATACTATAAATGTATACGGGTTTCGAACCAGGGTGAAGAAAGACGTTGATTTCGGGTTGGATTCGTAATCGTTTTCCAATCGTTGATCCTAAAACGACCGAGGGAAAACCGATATTCGATTTACCACCTATTTCAATATCAAATATTTCCACACTGCCAGAAAACATCAGATAATTGTATTTCATTCCCCCATATAACCTGTCATTCCCAAAGAGAATCAAGGGATAAATACCTACGCTTTGATAACTTAGGAGATCGTTCCCTACCAAAGAAGAATAGGACAACCCTAAGTCGGCGCTCAGAATAAACGGACCTTTTTGGTAAATAGATCTTTTTAAATCAACCAACATACTTCCCCCCGCAAAGGGTACACCACTAAATTTTAGTCCCGCATCCATATTTTTGACCAACGCTGACCTAAAATAAAACTCGGTCACTACTTTTTTCTCACCTTCCTTTAGCCGGGTAAAGCCCGCTCCTGCCAGGGTCTCTTTTTCTTTTAATACCGTTGGTGTCGTAAACGTGGTATAAGAAGCACATGAAAAAAAGAAGAACACCGACATTAATAGAAGCAGTTTATTCATCATGTAAGAACCTTTTGCTTTGTGTTGCTCTTTTAATAGGTAGGTAAATTGCTACAAAGCGTTATGTAATAGGAAAAGGTGAAGCATCAGATTTGTACTTCTTGTATTCCCTAGCCACTTTATAACGAACTTTTTCAGCAACCTCCTGTGCATTCTGCATGAATGTTAATATTTTCTCCCAATTATCCCAATGCTTTTCCCAAAGCTCTTTACCCACTAATGCCTGAAAACCTATCCTTACCGGATCACCCCATTTTTCATACTTCTCCAATCGCTTCATTCTCAACTCAAGATTTGGAACCCGTTTAGATTTGGTAGATAATTTGGCACCACTTAACATCTAGGAGCGCCATTCCTTATTACCTTTTTACTGATTGCATGGTCCACACGAAGGAACCAGATTATGAATTTCTGATATGTATCCAGTTGGCATTTTATCCTTGACTAATGGACGAAGGTGATCCCATTCCGAGGCCTTGGCACCACAATAAGCACATTAAAAGGTTTCCGGGGAAATCCCTAAAATGGATAATGCCTCCCTAACTTCTTCCTCAGTAGGTGGCACAGCAGGAATGATAGCGTTTACAAAGGCATTGGTGATACTCGAAGATTTTCCGGCGATTGATAATTATATGTACAAGGGAGTACATCATTTTAAAAGTATCATCTTCCGTGTTTGCGTAGTGCTACCGCTAACCATTCTAATGAAATAAATACCACTGGGGAAACTACTGCCATTCCACACTACGGAATAAATACCCCTGTCAAGTCTTTGGTCCACTAGTGTTTCCACTTCACGCCCTTTCACGTCATAAACGCGCAAAGTTACTAGTTCAGACATTGGCATTGTAAACTCCACCGTTGTTGTAGGGTTAAACGGATTTGGATAATTCGGTTTCAATTCAAATTGAGTTGGCACCGCAAAACCTGGATCAACGGTTAATGACTCCACTGTTATGACAGTCGTATCAGGTTCGCCGTAATTGATTACGTAACCAATAATAATATGGTCACCGGGTGTTAAAGGATCTGAGTGTACCGTACTCCATGTGTGTGACGAGTCTGGCGCAAGCACTAATTGAGAAGGGATCGTAATACAATCCACGTTTGGCTCACCATCAATGAGATAGTCAAACTGGCAATGATCCGGCCAGGATAAAGTTAATGTATCGGAGGTAGGGTTATGCGCTATTACGAATATTTCAACGGATTCAGCATACTGATAGGTACTTTTATCCGTGGCCACGCTTACCTCTATTTGTCCAGAGGTAATCGAAGTAATTAAAGCCAGACTCGTGAATAATATCTGTATTTTCATAACTATTCCACTGTCAAGTGCACTCCATCAGATGATAACTCTCATTACTAAACAGGATTTTAAGATACAATCTCCTCTAGTAAGTCAATCGGGCGAATACGTCAAGTTTCGATTGTTTAAAACCTCCCACTTGAATCTTTCCTCCTACGAAAATCTTGTTTAATCACATAAAATTCGATAGCAGTTTAGTCACGGTTCATTTTTTTGTCAATGTCAAATTAGGAGGAAGCCACAGAGGCACAGAGATAGTATAAAATTGTA
>CAZBEL010000085.1:0-6513 GCA_964490885.1 uncultured bacterium | reverse complement strand
GGATTTCATCGAGGGTCATTTTCTCTAGGTGGGTAAAGTCAAATCTCAAGTAGTCGGGATGTACCAAAGAACCGGCTTGGTGCACATGTTCCCCTAAGACGCGCTTCAAGGCTGCGTGGAGAAGATGGGTGGCAGTGTGGTTCAACCGTATAGCCTGCCGACGACGGGCAGTGACTGTGCAAGTGACAGGATTTGTAACCTGGTTAGGGTCCAGTTCCCCTTCGCAGGTATGGATAATAGTTGTCCCTGTTTTCTTGCAATCCACGACCCGAAGGTTGATGCCGGGTCCTTCAATCGTTCCCGTATCTCCCACCTGCCCACCAGCTTCACCATAAAAAGGGGTCTGATCCAGTATTAAAAGCCAATGTCCCTTATGCTTGGCAAAACGGCGGATTTGCGACTGCGATTGTAACGTTTCATAGCCCAAGAACTGTGAATCTGACCCCGTGGTAACTTCTTCCCAGTTTACCGTTTCAGATTCCGGGTCGAACTTGCCGGCGGCTTTGGCCCTGGCCCGCTGCTCTTCCATGGCTTTCTGGAAACCCTCTTTATCTACCTCAAGACCTTTTTCTCGTGCCATGAGTTGGGTCAGATCCAGAGGAAAACCGTAAGTATCATATAGCCGGAAGGCCTCTTTCCCGGGGATGACATTTCCCGATAGGGAACGAAGTAGTTTTTCAAAATGGTTCAAACCCCGATCGAGGGCTTCGTTAAAGGCTTTTTCCTCCGCCTGGATCACCGTTTTAATATGCTCCTGTTTTTCAAGAATCTCAGGATAGGTAGACCCCAGGATTTCCCCCACCGTATCCACTAATTGGTAAATGAACGGATCATGTTGGTCCAGCATTCTCCCAAAGCGGGCCGCCCGACGGAGAATACGCCGTAAAACATAACCCCGACCTTCATTGGAAGGCATGGCTCCGTCAGCAATTGCAAATGTCAGCATGCGTACATGATCTGCTAAAACCTGGAAAGGAACCGGTTGTTGAGCATAAGTTTTTCCGCTAAGTCCAGCTACTTTCTTGATAATCGGTAAAAACAGGTCGGTCTCATAATTGCTGTTCTTCTGTTGCAAGACGGTCACGATTCGTTCCAATCCTGCTCCAGTGTCCACGTGCTTGGCAGGTAACTCTTCCAAATCACCCGTGCGCGTACGATTATTCTGAATGAAGACCAGGTTCCACAACTCCCAGTACTGATTCGAACGATTAATCTCGTTTGGAGACTGTTGATGAACATCTTCTCCAATGTAGTAATGAATCTCCGAACACGGTCCACAGGGACCCTGGTCACCCATTTCCCAATAATTCTCTTTAGCCCCGAAGCGCAAAACCCGTTCCGGAGGAATATCCGTCACCTTGGGCCATAACTCATAGGCCTCGTCGTCTTTTTCATACACCGTTGCCCACAGACGGTTTTTATCCAGTTGCCACACTTCCGTGAATAGTTCCCAGGCCCAGCGGATGGCTTCGGCTTTGTAATAATCCCCAAAAGACCAATTCCCCAACATTTCAAAAAAGGTGTGGTGGAAGGTGTCCAATCCCACTTCTTCCAAGTCGTTGTGTTTCCCACTAACCCGGATGCATTTTTGGCTATTCACCACCCGTCGGTGAGCAGGAACTTGTTCTCCCAAGAAAATGGGTTTGAATTGATTCATGCCAGCATTGGTAAACAAGAGTGTGGGATCATCGTAAGGAACAACGGGTGCACTGCGCACAAAATGGTGTTCCTTTTCCTGGAAAAAATGGATAAACCCTTGCCGTATTTGGGCTGCCTCCATCGTAACCTTTTTATCTTTCGGATTCATTCTAATCGCCCTGTCTTAAATATAAAGGGGGACAACTACTCTCAAAGCATTTCAATCACAGACTTGGACGTGGTGTGATTTTTGATCATTACTACCCCAAAGCACAGACCGGTTAACTGCTGTGAGTGAGTTATCCTCAGCCTCTTTTAAGAAGAAAAATTACCCTTATCCCTGTTCCCAATCCAACCCCTTTTGAAAAGCGGAATGGGAATTGGGTAACTTTACCGCACTAACGCGATCTTTTGTGTAAGAAGCCGCGAGCCAGTCATCAGATGAACCAGATAGACCCCCGAGGGGAGCAGCTTACCGGAATCACCTTTGCCATCCCAGCGTACTGTATGCTGACCCGACGGTAATACACCGGTTACCAGAGTGGCGACCTGTTGCCCCAAGATGTTGTAAAGAGTGAGACTTACCTTTTCATCCCGGGGCAAATAGAAAGACAACGTAGTTGAGGGATTAAAGGGGTTAGGATAATTGGGATACAGGGTAACCTCCTTGGGAAGGACCAGGTCGGAACCGGCGAGACCGGTTACGGGCGGTTCCTGGTTTAAGATGAGATGAATATCGTCCACGAACCATCCCAGAGATTGGTTGACACTATCAGAGGTCATGAGGAGCCGGAAGTAAACCTGACTTTCATTCAAATAAGGATCCAGATTTACAACAATCTCTTGAATATTAGAAATGCCCGTTACAATAGCATAGGTCTCCCAGGTAACACTATCGGTGGAAATTTGGATGTAGCCAAAATCCTTATCATCTTCCAACATGGTCAGGGAAGTAAACGTGAGATAGGCATGACTAAAGTAGGTTAAGTCCAGCGGTTCTGCCAAAGTACACGGGTTGTAGGCATTGGGCTGGTATTGCCCTCCAGGACTATCGTTTAGTCCATATCCATATTGGCTATTAATATACTGCCGGCCCCAGTTACCCAAGGTCCAGTTGGTAAGTGATGCTTCATTTTCAAAGTCGCCGATTAAAAAATCTTCTAAGATAGAGAAGGATTTCCATTCTGATTCAGTGATATTCTGATTACTGGAAGAGTCCGTTACCCGGGCACGGTAATAAATAACATCACCGGGATTTAATCCACTCCAGAACAGGTCCCCAACAAACATTGTCTCTGAGAGACCAAAGGGGCTGCAAACGATTGTATCTGGCGTACCATCGTTTACTTTCCAGAGTACCTCGACCTGGCTAAGCCCAATATTATCACTCGCTTCTACATAGATTGTACGCTCTCCACCTGGATAGAAATCATCTGCCAGGTCAGAAATCGAATGAATTACCGGGGGAACAAAGTCGGTGCCTACATGAAAACTGTAATGGGCCGGGGGAGCGCCATACGGTTCAGTGACCAAATCCCCATTCACTGTTTCAAAAGAAACGAAGTACCATACATCACCCATAGAAGAAGGGGGAGGCAGGTTCCCTGAATATTCATCAGGATTACCGGTTGGAAGGAGGTAAGTGGTATCGCTGTAAACACCTTCCAGTCCGGAAATAACTTTGAGCGTGGAATAGTCAACGGCAACATTAGGACTTTCCACAACGGTCACCGTTAGGGGAATGGGATCGGAAAGGTTCTCGGTATCATTCAGGGGGATGAACTCTACCTCCCCTAAAAATGGATAGCTCAATATAAACAGACCGTATCCGCTCATATCCGATGAAAAAATCAGTCCTGAGTTGGTAAAGGGAAACGTCCCCCAATTACCAGCGTACAGGGAGCCATCACCAGGGTACTCGTCAAAATATCCTACCTCCACGGGATTGGCGGGATCAGTTAAATCCACAACTCGTGTGCCGTAAACATAGTACGACATATACAGATAGCCATCCTTATAGAAAACGTTGTGCACTGATTTACCATTACCTACTTCGTAACTGGAAACAAAATTAATGTTATTAAAATCCTGAGCATCCCAAACGATGATATGACCCCCACCATATTCATCAGCGGTAATGATGTACCGGGAATCATCCATTAACCACACCTGGTGGGAACCATAGGTACTGTATTGATGAGCGGCCATGGTAACAGGATTGCTTTTATCGCTCACGTCAACGATGTAGAGGGTACCGGTATAGATACCACAGGCGTAAGCCGTATCATTACGCACATAAATATCGTGAATATAATCCACATTCCATGTACCTACTTCCACTGGATTAATGGGGTCGCTGAGATCCAGGATACGAATACCAGCCCAGGTGGACCCACCGCCGGGTCCGACAATGTAGGCGTATCCATCGGTGATATACAGATTATGTGCCGTAGTAAAGGTAGAATCAAAGCGGTTCACCAAAACAGGATTGTAAGGGTCGGCAAGGTCAATTATATCCAGGCCACTTCCAGTTTCGTTGGTGATATAGGCATAATGGTCATGGACCTTTACATCCCGCCAGATTGATCCAACCCCCGGAATGAAACCCACTTCTGTGGGATAGGATGGGTTCGTGGAAACATCAACCACAACGGTGCCATCATAGAGGCCCATAAGGGCAAATTCGTGCCCGGTAGAATCAATGTAACCCCAAATGTCACTCCCGCTCGAATAGGGGACGTGCCCCACAAAGCGCATATTATTCACATCTACGTTCTGAGCAACAAGGATCGACAGCAAAAGTAGAGTACTTACTAAAAAACGTCTCATATGGTCTCCAAACATTATGAAAAAAGGGGAAACAAATTACAACCGGCGTTAACCAATTATCCTCCTGTTTCTTCGACATTTTTAGATTAGATTAATCCCTGAATGAAACCATGAATTACGCCGTGACAATCTACCTGCCCTGGCTACCTTTGCCTGCAAGAATACGGGGAAATACTACCAATCTGTCAACATCATTCCATGACCGGGTATTTGTAAAAACAATGCCCAATTAGATGTGCGAAAACAAGTTCTCATCTGCCTGTTAGGTATCGCTTTTAGTGTTGAACCTTCATACGCCACTCCCAACGGAACACCATTACGCATACAGAGTGCGGGAATTGAAGTGAAAGCCAATGGTATCCTGGTACATCTTTACGCGAACGCGCCCCTCCAGATGGGCAATATCACCGGCTGGATTCAAGGCAAAGAATGGTTCTACCTAACTATTCTGGAGGCCGTGAGCGATACGGCGACTCTTGTTACAACATCACTCGCCTCTCCTGTGACCAAACTCCAGGTGTTTAACCTCCCCCAGTCCACTCAAATCGCCCTGCATTTCGACCGAACCATCGACCAGTTCGAAATCTACCAATCCGCAACGCCACCGGAACTTCTCATCTCCCTACGCTACCCGGTAAGCGAAGTCCTGGCTCTTTTAGATACGGTTAGTAAGGAAGAAATAACCCCTATCACAGAACTAACGCTCTATCCCCAAATAAGAAAAGCCCTTTACTTAACGGGAACCGTGCTCACCATAGGGGGCATCGTGCTTCGTAGTGGAGAATCTAACCAGAATACGACCCTTTTAGTAGGAATAGGAATGCTCGTTGGAACTTATTTATATGACACCTACATTCGACAGCGACGGGACCATGGTGAAACTCTTACCATACTACGCTCTATTCTTCGCCGCCGGGCTGCTTCTCATGGCCCTCTATTACCGGATAAAATCCCGTCGTAACAACACAAAACGCTCACAGAATGACCATTAACACAGTCATCCCACACAGTTTTTCCCTGGCATTCGCCTTTGGTTTATCCATTATGACTGCCCAACTATCCACTAACCAAGACACCCTCATAACACCCCCAGATACAACGACCGTTGATAGTCTACTTCAAGATTATCAATCCGGTCTCCTTACGCTCGATCAATATTACCTTTACCTGACCTTCTCAATTTTTACCCCGGATTCCCTCCCCACACGCTACCAAACCTACCTACTCCCCAGAGAAGCAACACCCATCATTCGGGAGGTCAAACGAATCTTTCCCCGACTTAGACCTGAAACCCAGGCGCGTATTCGTACCTGGATCAAACCACTACCACCAAAACCTATAAAGGAACGTCCTAAATGAGAATGCGATTTCTACTATTCGTAGTAACCGGCTTAATGGCTGCTGAACCATCTATCAATGCTGTACAACAGGCGGCACAGGAAATTTTAGCCTCTTTCAAAGATGAAGGACCACGACACCTCACGCCTTTTTTGTTAGAAATCGCCCGGAATGGGCATAGGTTACCCCAGGAACAGAGAAATCAGTTAAAATCCATCGGGTTCAACTTTAACGGGACACTGGTGAATAGAACCCTGGACACGCGGGCAGAAGCGGCGGGGCTCGATCAAAGCTATGACGATGGTTATTTCCGTTTTCATTATACGACGACTGGTACCCATGCTGTAAGCACCGCAGACACGAACTCTAACGGTATTCCGGACTATGTGGACCGCATGGCTGCTATATTCAACGAGGTGAGCGCTATTCAATTGGACAGTATGGGTTACGTAGAACCCCCCAGCGACGGTTGGCTACCTCCGGCAAACGATAATGGGGGGTCGGACCATTATGACGTCTACATTCGTAGTCTTAGTTCTAACACCTATGGCTATGTGCAACCGGAATATTACGCGAATAACAATACTGGCAATAATGAACATTCCACCGTCCAGGAGGTGAACGCCATGACCAGCTACATGGCCATGCGTAATAATTACAACGGGTTCCCTAACACTGAATTAGAGAATATTCAGGTTACTACGGCCC
>CAZBEL010000084.1:0-6682 GCA_964490885.1 uncultured bacterium | reverse complement strand
GAGGATCTGGGTTAATTTCGCCAGTGGGGCTGCCTCCGGGACAAAGATCACCGCCCGCTGACCGTACCAGGCAGCGAGGCAAGCCAAGGAAGAACCAGCATTTCCGGTAGATGCAGCTACCACTATTTCAGCACCCTGTTCCCGGGCGTGCTGCAACCCCACATCCGTGGCCCGGTCTTTTAGCGAGCCCGAAGGATTCCGTGTATCGTCCTTGAACCAGAGGACCGCTAAGTCCAGTTCTTTCTCCAGAGAATCTCCCCTGACCAAAGGCGTCCCTCCCACCTGGAGCGAGCGCCGTTCAGGGGCTGATTGCACCGGTAGAAGGGGTAAGTAGCGCCATAAAGAACGCTCCAGGCTCACGGACAATTCGCTCTTTGACCAACTCCCTGACAGGGCCTTGTAATCGTAACGGATATCTAGATTCGCACCGCACACCGGACAGGTGTAGCGAAAAGGATCGGGGGAATACGTCTTCCCACACCCCACACACTGGTAGTCAGTTACAAAGGAGGGCATGTTCCGTGCTCAGGAATATTGTATCCCCACCCCTGTGCGTTCGTTGAACTCCTGGATGCGCTCATCCCAGGTGTCTACAGCATGGTACTGGTTGGACCAATATTCCTCGTCGTACCACTGTTCATCCAATTCTTCCACAGACTTCCCCTGTTGTTCCACCCAAGTGAAATATTTAAGATTGTGCATGCGTCTTCGGTCATAGTACGACAATTCCAAAACATGATCGATAGTCAAACCCTGCAAACCAGCTTCAAAATCAACGGCGGCCTGGCGGGTGGTGTATTCACCCTGTTGTTCCCGGGCTTCCACCAGGCGTGAGTGGTACATCTCCATGGAATCAGTGGCCACTGTAAAAACGGCATCTCGCTCGGTGAATTCATAGTAGTGGGCCATTTTGATAGCCCCTATTAAATTGGCAATCCCAGATATTCCTAATAGGGATAATTGGTCTACTACTTCAGCCGGTACCCCCTGCTCCTTAAGATAGGAGATACCCATCGGTTCGTTAAACAACCGCATCAGTCGCAGAGGTAATACATCATCAATCCCCATGACCATATCCAGGTTTTTTACATTGAGGATCCACGGCACGTGTTTATCTCCGATTCCCTCGATCCGGTGGGACCCGTAGCCGTTGTAGAGTAATGTGGGACACTGTAGGGCCTCCCCGGCGGCGATCTTTACCCGGGGAAACTTTTCCCGTAGATACTCGCCTGATCCCAGGGTCCCGGCGGAGCCCTGGGTTAGGAACAGGCCGCTGAAGCGCATCTCATCTGACTTCTGTTGTAAAAATACCTCATCCATGGCTGGTCCAGTCACGGCGTAATGCCATAGGGGATTGGCCATTTCGGAAAATTGATTCAGGACAACAATGTCTTCCCGCTCCTCCTGTAAAGCCCTAGTCCGGTCGTATATTTCCTTCACATTACTTTCCCCCCCGGGCGTCTTGTACACCTCAGCGCCCATGGCTTCCAGCCAGGTGAACCGTTCCTGGCTCATGGCTTCCGGCAAAACGGCGATGGAGGGACATCCCAGCAGAGCCGCGTTGAAAGCACCTCCACGGCAATAGTTCCCCGTGGAGGGCCACAGGGCTTTATGCCGGGTGGGATCGAATTGGCCCATTAGAAGGCGGTGCACCAGGGGGCCAAAAGTAGCACCCACCTTGTGTGCTCCAGTGGGAAAGAACTTCCCTAACAAAATAAAAATACGCGCCGAAACACCGGTTAGGTCCCGTGGTAGTTCTAAAAAATTCACGTCTCCAAACCCACCCCCGGCTTCAACCGGTTCATTCTTCCACGTAATGCGAAACAGGTTCCGGGGATTGACCTCATTTAACCCGATTTCTTTTAGTTCTTCCTGAACTCCGGCAGGAACCTCGCGGGGATCGCGCATTTGGCGATAGGTGGGAATCAGAATATTCCGATCCCGACAGCGTTCAACGATTCGTTCTAAAACTTGCTCACGAGTAGCCATGAATACATTCTCCGTTCTAGTATCGGCACCAAGCGGTCAGTACCGGTTACGTTTTTCATTCGCCAGAGCCGTTAATTTCTTCAGAGGATCTTCCAACCGACCCAACACCATCATGGCGGCTATGATGAAGGGTTTATAACTTGCCTGGCGATAGGTCGCCTCCCGGTAGCGTTCGAACACACCCGCGGACACCTCCCCTTCCTGGCAACTTACGCCGGAGATGTCTGCTGGCAGGCAGTGCATGTAGAGGGCATTCCCCTTGTGGGTGCGCTGCATGAGTTTTTCGTCGCACTCCCAGTCCTTAAAACGAGCGTTTTGCGCCAGGGCTTCCCGCTCCAGATCGGCAAGGGCCGTCTGATCTCCAGCATGCAGCAACTCAGTCCGTCGCTCCATGATGCGATATGGCGCCCATGACTTGGGATAAACTACGTCCGCACCCTCAAATGCCGTTTCCATATCGTGCACAATGGTGAATGATCCTTTACTCCGTTCAGCATTCTTTCGGGCGATATCTACCACCTCTGGAAGCAGTTCGTAACCCTCGGGATAAGCCAGCACCACTTCCATACCGAAACGTGTCATGAGCCCGATAATTCCCTGGGGAACGGAAAGAGGCTTACCATAACTGGGGGAGTAGGCCCAGGACATGGCTAATTTCTTCCCCCGCAAAGCCTCTAACGATCCGAAGGTTCTTTCCAGCATGGCCAGGTCCGCAAGGGTCTGTGTGGGGTGATCCACATCGCACTGCAAATTGATGATGGTGGGACGTTGATGCAGAACACCCTCTTCATAAGCCGTCCCTAATGCCTCGGCCACCTCTAACATGTACGTATGTCCCGCTCCTAAAAATATGTCATCCCGGATGCCGATCACCTCCGTCATGAACGAAATCATGGTGGCCGTCTCCCGTACCGTTCCCCCATGCGCAATTTGGGACTTTTCTTCATCCAAATCTACGACCCCTAATCCCAGGGCATTGGCTGCCGAGGCGAAACTGAAACGGGTTCGGGTGGACTTATCCCGGAAGATCGAAACGGCCAACCCCGCGTCGAATATACGGTAGGATCGCCCCTCTTTATGCCAGCCTCGGAAGAGCTCCGCCAGCGTGAGGGTCGCCTGGATTTCCTCCTGGGAAAGATCCCAGGTCAGAAGGACATCAGGGCCATAGGAGTCAAGCTTAAAACTCTTTAACCTTTCTAATAAATTGTTCCCTTGTTCCATGATCTCTTCTACCCTTTTCGCATTCGATTAACATAAACTAAAGGCAGTGCCGCATACAGGGCTGCTGCCTGGACCAGATGGTCTTTCCAGGTTTTCTCGTTGGGTGCGTGGGCTTCCGCCTCCTTGCCCGGCCCGAACCCTACACAGGGCACGCCGTAGCGACCCATGATGGCCACCCCATTAGTGGAAAAGGTCCATTTACCCACCCGAGGTTCCTTGTTAAATAATCCCCGGTAAGCCTCTACGAGAGCCTGGGTAGCCGGATGATCCTCCTCAATGAGCCAGGTGGGGAAATAGGCTTCGGTAGGATAAGTGAATCCTTTCCACGATGGACGGGCATAGTCGTACACTTCCACCTTCGCCTTAGCGGCTTTGACGGAGGATAAATCACGAATCTCTTTCAGAGCCGATTCGGAGGTCTCTCCCCATGTAAGACGACGGTCGATGGAGATGGAGCACCCATCCGCCACGGCACAACGAGAGGGGGAAGTAAAGAAAATTTCGGAGACTGTAAGGCTACCTTTCCCTAAAAAGGGATGATCCTTTAAGCGTTCGTTCAGTTCTTTCAGCTCCAGGATGATGGGAGCCATTTTGTAAATGGCGTTGTCTCCCCGCTCTGGCGCCGACCCGTGGGCGCTCACCCCGGTTGTGGTCACCCGAATTTCTATGCGCCCCCGCTGCCCGCGGTAAATGCCTCCGTCGGTGGGTTCGGTGGAGACCACAAAATCCGGTTTCAGTTTACCTTGATCGAGAATGTACTGCCAGCAGAGTCCATCGCAATCCTCTTCCTGGACGGTACCCGTTAGCACCAATGTATAATCCCCCTCCAGCCCTAAATCCTTGATGATTTTCCCGGCATAAACCATGGAGGCCAGGCCACCTTCTTGGTCGGAAGAACCTCGGCCCATGATAATGTCCTTGTCCTCATAACCCTCGTAAGGATCTACCTTCCAGGTGTCGCGATTCCCCACCCCTACGGTGTCCACATGGGCATCCAACACAATCACGTGAGAACCTTTCCCCAGGTATCCATAAATGTTCCCCATTTCGTCGATCTCAACGCGATCATACCCCACCGCCTCCAGCTCCTGCTGCACGCAGTGTATAACCCGCTCTTCCTGGCAGGACTCGCTGGGGATAGCGACCATTTCCCGCAGGAAACGGGACATTTCCGGGCGATATGTTTCGGCCCTATCCAGAATAGCTTTAAAATCAATCTCCATAATGTCGTTTTCCCTTCGGTTCAGAGATTCTCCATTCTTTTCCACAACCGTTTGGCCTGTTCCCTGGCGAAACGGTGAGCATCCTCAATATCCATACCTACAAATCGTCCATCTTTAAGCCGGAATTCCCCTGCCGACAGGACCGCCCGAGGTTGGGGCAGACCAAAGAGTACATGGGAACGCCAGTTTTCGGCATTCAAACTTGTGCGCGGATCGTATTCATACAAAACTAAATCAGCCTGATAGCCAGGTTCCAACCGGCCAATTTTGCGACCAAACAGGCGCGTGGCAATTTCCGGATTGTGGCGAAACAACAATTCCAGGTAATCTAAATTCTGCTCCCCACCGGGTAAATGGCTGCTACGGATGAGCGTCCCCTGGCGTGCCTCGGCCAAAACATCCCCCTGCATTCCGTCAGTTCCCAGACCGGCGTGTAAACGGCGTAGAACATCCGTTTGTGTCATCCCCACGCGATTGTTAGCGTTGGAAGTGGGATTATGGACCAACATCACTCCTCGTTTTTCCGCAATCTCTATATCCCCCGGTAGAAAATGAACGCCGTGGGCTATTACACTGTTCTCATTCAATAGGCCAAAAGTATCTAGACGCTGTAACACGGAATCATAGCCCCGTTTCCGGGCGTCTTCTTGGTCAGCCTGGTCTTCGGCAGCATGAATATGAATTCCCCAGCTTTCTAGCGTGAATAGCAAATCACGGATTCGTTGCAAACTGTCGTCAGACAGCGTGAAAGAAGCGTGTAAGCCAATGAGGGGACGCACCCGATTGTCTTTCTGATAGGCCCGGTGAAAACGGAGGTTCTCCTCCAGGCTTTCCTGGAAAACAGACTCCCCGTTACGATCGGATATTTCCAGAGCCGCTGAAATGTTGATGCCCAATTCCTGCGCCACCCGAGCCAAATGATCCAGGGAACCGGAGCCACACCCGGGGCTGGAGTGATGGTCAATTACTGTTGTAACCCCATGACGTAAATGTCCCAACAGTCCCGTTGTGAAAGAAGCCTGGAGCATATCCGGATCCAGGGCCCGATCGAGTTTCCACCAGACCTGCTCCAGAATTTGGACAAAGTTTCTGGGGCTGTCCTTTGGAAACGGCATCCCTAAGGCCAGGGAGGAATACAAATGGGTATGGGCATTGATCATACCGGGCAAAACGATCTGCCCACGTAAATCCAGTCGTTCACTGCCCTCACCAACCGGAGGGTCACCTGAACCCACTTCCGCGATTAAGTCTCCGTCGATAATGAGATATCCATGGGAA
Organism: uncultured bacterium; assembly: GCA_964490885.1. Lineage (GTDB taxonomy): Bacteria > Fidelibacterota > Marinisomatia > Marinisomatales > TCS56 > CAZBEL01. Next base: position 971 of record CAZBEL010000084.1, on the reverse strand, counting down.
ATGAATTCCGGCTCCCCATAGGGATTAATAAAACAGGCGTTAGTGAGTATTTTATTCACGAAATTTTTCTTCTTGGTTTCCTTTTAGATTCCGATAGTCCTGATAGCCCTCAAGATTTCTCCATTGACAAATGCCCTTATCGCGAATTAAAAAGGTAACTACAAGGATTGGCACTGAGCGAGTAATATCTTATGATAAACCTATTCGTAAACCAGTTATTTTATCCAGCCCTTTATCCAGGTTGTAGATTTTACGGTTTCTCTTCCATGCAACCAGAGCAACCAGATAGGTATCTACATGTAGATTGAAGCGTTTACGGAGGTTTACCGGTAAAACAATCTGACCCTCATTGTGTATCTTCTTTCTCATTACATATGTCCCTCAAATTATACTGCAATGCATGACTTTTCAATAACCGTACCCAAGAAAAGATCCCTTCCTGCATCCCATGGTTCATCGAGGGTTAACCGCAAAATGTCTATTTACCATTTTTTGACCCGGGTTCTCATCCCTGAGGGGAGAGACCCTCCAGGACTGACAGGATTTTCTCCGGCGTCAAAGGAAGCTCCCTGATTTGCACACCCACAGCGCTACTCACGGCATTCACAATGGCCGCCGCCGTAGGAATGATAGCCGGTTCACCGATTCCCTTTGCCCCCCAGGGACCTTCCGGCTCTGGAGCTTCCACAATAACCGTGTCTACCTGAGCCACATCCTGAACCGTAGGGAGAAGATAGGTGGACAAATTAGAGGTAAGTACCTTTCCTTCCTGGTACTGAAACCGTTCTGTAACCGCCCATCCGGTGCCCTGGGTGGTACCCCCTTCTACCTGACCCTCAACACCGGCAGGGTTAATGGCTCGACCCACATCGTGTACCGCCCAAATCCGGTCCACATGCACGCGCCCCGTGAGCCGATCCACTCGCACTTCCGCCACGTGTGTGGCAAAAGAATAGGCAAAATAGGCTTCC
>CAZBEL010000083.1:0-6699 GCA_964490885.1 uncultured bacterium | reverse complement strand
GCTGCAGCCACCATAGCTTCGTCAATAACCGGGGATTTGTCCTCGCCCTGAAGGAACAAGGTAGGCTGCAAGTACCAGTTGTCAATCCCATCAGCAATCCGCTCGCCAATCCAAGTAGAGTCTTCATCAATGAAGCCATTATTATTGTCGTCTTTACCATTGTTAGGAATTTCACCCTCTAACCAATCACCGTCAAAAATCTCAGGGTCTCCGAAGGTAGGACTGCCTAATTCACCTAAACTTCCACCACCAGTGTTAATGCGGTCGTGGATAAATTTGTACCGCCCAATGATGGCTGGGTCATGCCCTTTGTACTCGTCTTCATTAAAGTGGCGCCAATCCTGGCCTGCTAAGGCGACCGCTGAGACTTTGAAGCCGAAGTTTCCGAATTTCTGGGAGTGGCGGAAGGTCAATTTCCTTAACATATCGGTATTGGACTGGTCTAAAAAGCCACCCTGTATATTTACACTGGTTCCCTGGGATTCTAAAGGCGAGCTGGTTACAATATTTAAAACTCCACTGTGGGCATTGGGGCCGTACAGGGCCGAAGAGGGCCCCAGGACAACCTCTATTTGTTTCACGTCTTCAAAAGAAACGGGGATAACATTATAAGCAATGAGTCGTAACGAAGGGACATTGGCCATACGTCCGTCGGTCAGGGTTAGTAATCGGGAACTGAAAGAAGCATTAAATCCCCGGGCACTGAGATTATAACTATCGATGCCCGATTGGGTAAACTCAACCCCTTTAACAGATTTTAAGTAGTCCCCCAGGTTAGTATTGCTTTCACGGCGTATGTCCTTCTGGGTAATAACGGAAATCGCAGCTGGGGCATCCTCGATGCGTTCCCGGCGTCGGGAAGCCGTCACTACATAGGTGTCCAGTTGGATTGCTTCTCGATCCAGGGCAATATCCAATTTGAGTTGCTCACCCGCCTCCAATTTGACTCTTTTCTCAATAAACTCATACCCGATGTAGTTCACCTTTAGGCGATACCGTCCTGCCGGTAGGTTAGGAATCAGGTAACGACCTTCCAGGTCCGTGGCGCTTCCCGTAGTGGTTTTAAGCGCTGGTCCCGACAGAGTCACGTTGGCTGCAATAAGTGGTTCCCCCGTTTCTTTATCGGTAATGACTCCGCTTATCGACCCTTTCTGAGCCAGAGCCATTTGCAAAAAGACGAATAGGATGGTCGTTATTTTTTTCATAGGCTGCCTTTGAATAGAAGACAGCCCCGCAAGATGGGATACTAGCGGAGCTGCCTTATTATGGGTATCAATGAGTGTGAGTTATTTCAAGAGCATCATTTTCTTGGTGGAATGATATTTACCAGCATCAACGCGGTAAAAATAAATTCCACTGGGTAAGACATTCCCGTTCAGATCGCGACCGTCGAAAGTAAAGGCGTGCTGCCCAGGCTGTAAGTCCCCACTGTAAAGGGTGGCGATCTTCTGCCCCACCAAGTTCCAGACCGTTACCGTTGTATACTGTTCATCTGGAAGATCAAAAACGATCCTGGTGGAGGGGTTGAACGGATTCGGATAGTTCTCATAAACGGCGAACCGTTGCGGTGTCAAAGGTTCTGGTTCGGTATTGATCGTTGCTGTATTCACCCACCATGTTTCCACCCGTTGGGTCGTATTATCGGGTATGCAACGGTTATCAACTTCAAACACCAGACGGCCGTTGGTAGCGTCATAATCGTGATCCGAGTCATCGGGGAAGGTCCAGGCTCCGGCAGTCTGGGCCGTGGCTCCACCGACACCCACTAACCAAACTCCAGCGGCAAGAGCATCAGAGGCATCCATTCCCGCGGCGATCCAGGAGGCTACGGAATCACCGGCAACGGCCGATACGGCAGCCCGGATAGCGTCAAAACCGGTCCCGGCGGCATCAACCAGACCAAAGGTTTCTAACACTGTATCTACCGCTGCCGTAGCAGCAGCAGTAATGCCTACGACGCCTGCTAATGCTTCGAAAACACCACCGGCTAATCCGGTACCAGCTAAGAAGTTGTAGGTGAAGTAGTAGCCGGTGAACTGAAGCACTTCGTCACCACTAAAAGGAACTTCATCGGGACCTTTTGGATCAAAGAGATAACCCCAGTTAGTGCCTTCCACGACACCATCCGGCTCTCCATCACCATCCAGGTCTTGACCTTCGCCGCCGATGATGGGGTAGCTCCCAACGTTAAGGTTTAAGCCGTAGACCGCATTCAAAGTAGCGACGGTTACCGTGTCTCCACTTAGAACCGGTACGCCCACGAATCCATTCAAAAGACCATTCTCGTCAATTCCTAGGCCACTACCTACGCCATCATGAGCTTCCCAATAAATATTCAACCCTAACGGGATGGAGAAATCAGAGTTATAATTGGCCGTTAGCATCCCCCAATCAGGCATGGGAGTGCCAGGTCCATAATCCACGCCATATTGATCCCCGCCTGCCAAGTCAGGAGCGGAGAAATTAGCGAAAATGTTGGAGAGCGTAATAGCCCAGCCCCAAGTTTGGGTGAGGGAATCCACGTCGATGATGGGGTCACCACCGAAGGCCCAAGTGCCATTCTCGCTAACGGGAGGCAGAGTGGCAAAGGTTGAGCAGTTTTCGTCACCAGTGGTGGGGTAAATACTTCCCTCGTTGATGATGAATGTGCCATCATCATTCATATCCACGTTAATAGAAACTCCGGGGGCGGTGGGATCTCCAGTGAGGATGTACCCTGCTAAAGCCATTAGCTCGGGGGTAACCAAGGGTACATCAGTAACCCCTACGGTATCCCCGATCTCGAAGTGTTTTAAGACGTGCGTATACATGGGAGTGGCACTACTAGGCCAACTGACCGTGATATCATAGGAAGCATTCATCTGATCATTCTGACTGGCTGTCGTATCACGAACCTCATAAGTATACTGTACGTAAACTCCTTGCAGGTCGAAATTCCCCTGGATTTGAGCTTTTAAAAAACCCATGGAGACCATCAATATAAACCAAACCCATATCATTTTCTTCTTCATGCGAATCTCCTTTTGATTGTGCTGTAGAATTTTTTGAGCCCCTTAACAGGTGACACCGCCAGAGAGACTCGAAACTCCTATGCCATGAAAGTATAACAAGATTCTATAGAGTACAAATATTTTTTTATTCGTCAGAGGGGCCTTTTCCCTTGTCCTGCTTCTTTCGTCCTCGAGCAACAAGCCAATGTCTCAGAGTCCAGAGTAAAACTAAAGTACCAAAAATAAAAAGGACATTGGCAAGGACTATGGCGACAAAATGACTCATGAAATTGGATGTTAGAATTTACATTTGACCGTAAATTGAACCAAGCAATTGAACCATCAATTACTCTCGATTCAAGCACGTTTGTAACCTGATGGGTATTCAAGTGCTACCACGCATAGGTCTTATTCGTTGGATACGCAAACGCCTCTAAAAAGGTAAAAGGAGTTTACAGGTGAAGATTGGTGTTCTAATTAAACAAGTACCCGCAACCGAATCTGCATTACATCCAACCTCTGATCAACGATGGGTAGACGAAACCGCCCTGGCTTTTGAAATGAACGAAAGTGATTCGTATGCTCTGGAAGAAGCTTTACTGCTCCGGGAGCGTACCTCGCAAATAGAAGAAATTGTCGTTATTACACTGGGGCCCCAACGCTCCCAAAAAGTCCTGCGGGAAGCCCTGGCCAAAGGAGCCGACCGCGGCATACATATTTTAGAGTCAGAGTCCCTAACTCTCGATCCCTACTCCATCGCAGCAACATTCAAAGCGGCGATGGAAGCGGAACACTTTGATTTAATTTTTTCAGGACTGCAGTCCTTCGATCTAGGTTTCGGTCAGACGGGGATTATCTTAGGGGAATTATTAGGCATGTCCACTGCCTCCCTGGTTGTAGAAACCCAGTTGCAAGATGGTCAGCTACGCGTAAAACGGGAGTTGGAATCTGGCTGGACACAATGGATTACTTTACCATTACCAGCAAGCATTACGATTCAATCGGGGTTAAACCATCCCCGCTACCCTTCGTTGAAAGGGATCATGGGTGCTAAGAAAAAAGAGGTAAAAACCTTTGAGCAAACGGATCTCTATGCCGAACCGGCCTTGCAATCCATTGGGTGCCTCTTTGTTCATAAAAAGGATAAACGCACTGAAATGATCGAAGGTGACACCGATCAAATTGTCACTCAACTGGTGGATGTTTTCAAAACTAAGATTAAAGCGTTATAGGGGGTAATAGTGGCTATATTAGTCTTATTGGAAGAAGACCGAGGAGCAATCCACCGGATTAGTTTGGAAGCGCTGGCTGGTGCCCAGACTCTGGCACAAGAAATACAGCAACCACTACGGGTATTGGTTTTAGGACCTAAAGCGCAAGAATTGGCCAAAGTAGCTGCTACCAAAGCCGTGGAGGAAGTACTCGTCGCTGAGCATGAATTACTGAATCACTATAGCACCGAAGGGTTCACTACGGCCCTGACCCAAATCCTGGAAAAGGAATCTCCCGAATATCTCATCGTGGGACACAGCTACCAGGTGCGGGACTACATGCCAGTCGTGAGTGCCCGTCTAAAGCAACCATTTTTAAACGACGTTGTGGAATACCGATTGGATGGTAATAAACCAATCTTTATACGCCAGGTATTTAATGCCAAACTGTTTGCTGAGATTCAGGTGAACACCCCGCCTCCCTACTTAGTGAGTTTCCAGTCTGCTGCTTTCCAGGCGGACCAGGTAAAACCGGGGTCAGCCTCTATCCGAGAACTTACTCTGGACCTGGAGGCCGGACTAATTCGATCCCAATCCGAAGAACCCCAATTAGAGACCGTGAGCGAGGCCGACTTATCCACCGCGGAATTAATCGTTTCCGTAGGGCGTGGTATTGGTAAACAGGAAAACCTGGCCATGGTGGAAGCCTTAGCTAAGGCCATGGGCGCTGAGTTAGGTTCTTCGCGTCCCCTGGTGGATGCCGGCTGGATGCCCCCCTATCGACAAGTAGGTAGTTCCGGTCAGACAGTGGCTCCTAAACTCTACCTTGCCCTGGGAATCTCTGGATCCATCCAACACGTAGTGGGGATGAAAGGCTCGCAACACATCGTCGCCATTAATAAGGACCCTGAAGCACCGATCTTCGAATTAGCGGATTACGGTGTGGTGGGAGATATTTTAGAAATTGTTCCTAAATTAACGGAAGTGATCCAAAATAGTTAACCAATCCGTTCCCCCACGCACTGGGAACTCGTTACACTACAACACGTGGGTCTTCTACAATCCGAGATGGTAAAAGAAAGCTAACTCCATGCTAACGGGAATAGAAAAAGTAATTTTTATCATCGTTACGGTCGTATCCCTGGCACTGGCCTTTAAGACTTTTAAAGGCATGTTCCGCCTCATCAATCGGGGAAAAGACCCTATCGATTGGTCTCGAACTTCTAAACGTTTACTGCTGGGTATCGGAATCCTGCTTAGTCAAAAAACGCTCTTTAAATCCCGCCCCTTAGTGGGTTTCATTCACGCCTTAGTGGCCTGGGGCTTTACGTTATACATGGTTGTGAACTTAGTGGATGTCCTTTATGGTCTCATTCCCGGCTTTCATTTCCTACCGCACCACTGGGTAGGACACGCTTATCGTTTTTTCGTCGATCTGTTTAGCGTCCTGGTGATCGTAGGGGTGGTATTTTTTTTAGTGCGTCGGTTCTTAATCAGGGATCCCCGGTTGGAAACTAAATCTCAGGTTCTCTTACCAACCACTACGCGGAAAGGAATCCGACGCGACTCGTTCATCGTAGGGGCTTTTATTTTCCTGCACGTTGGCTCACGCTTGGTGGGCTCATCATTTGCGATAGTCCAGGAACACCCCACTGTGAGTCCTCCGGCAGCAGCATCCTTGGCCCAGCTTTGGGCCAATTGGTCACCGGAGGCATTGCTTTTTGCGGAGCATTTGTTTTGGTGGTTAGCCATTGGCCTGATCTTAGCCTTTATCCCCTACTTCCCCTACTCCAAACATGCTCACCTTTTTATGGGACCGTTGAATTTTATGGTGTCTGACGACCAACACCCCTCTGCCGTCCTCCCCTCGCTTGATTTGGAAGATGAGGATATGGAGCAATTCGGTGCTGCCCAACTGGAACACCTCCCCCAGAAAGCACTTTTGGATGGGTATGCCTGTATCATGTGTAACCGTTGCCAGGATGCCTGTCCCGCCTACGTCACGGAAAAAGAGCTCTCTCCTTCCGCCCTGGAGATCAACAAACGTTACTACAGCAACACCCTGGCCCGGGGAAAAAACACCTCCAACCGTTTAACAGAGTGGATGCTTACCGAAGAAGCTGTTTGGTCATGTACGACTTGTGGCTTCTGTCTGGAGGTCTGCCCGGTTGGGAATGAACCCATGGTGGATATTCTACACATCCGCCAGGACCTGGTCCTCATGGAAAGCCGCTTTCCAACCGATGCCATGGACATCTTCAATAAATTAGAGACTTATGGGAATCCCTGGGGTCTTTCAAAACAGGACCGGGAAAAATGGACTGACGGCCTGGAAGTCCCTCGGATGCGGGAAAAGAGGAAAGCCGAATACCTTTATTGGGTTGGGTGTGCTGGGGCCTATGATTCTTTGGGACGCAAGGTGGCGAAAGCCATGGTGAAAATCCTCAACACTGCTAACGTAGATTATGCAATCTTGGGCATGGAGAACGGAAAAACGC
>CAZBEL010000082.1:0-6826 GCA_964490885.1 uncultured bacterium | reverse complement strand
CAGGACAACTGCCGGCGAATGGATGATCATGTTAACAACAATCTATTAACGAGCCCCCTCCGCCTTTAGCCTTAGCAAACCGCTAGTAGGCTTTGGCGAAGATAACCTCATACCGGGCCGGCTTACCGGTATATATGCACCGCAACCCTTGGGCATTTTGATCCGTGGGAATAGTGCGAATTGTGGCTTTGGTCTCGTCCTTAATGGCTGCTTCAGTTTTCGGGTCACCATCCCAACCACAACGGACGAATCCCCGCGTGGCTTCCATGATCTCCTGGAACTCCTGGTACGTGTCCACGGAATAAGTATGCTCCTCACGAAACTGCAGGGCCTGATCAAAGTAACTCTGTTGAACAGTATCCAACAGGGTGGGGATCTGGGTTAGTAACGCATCCTTGGGGTAGGTTTGTTTCTCACCCGTATCTCGGCGCACCAACACGCCTTGTTGGCCGGTGACATCCCGGGGACCTACTTCCAATCGCAAGGGAACGCCCTTTTGCTCCCAATCATTGAACTTGAATCCCGGGCTTTCCTCCCGCCAGTCGGTGTGCACGCGGATGCCTTTCTCGGTAAGCTCTTCTATGAGGGGTTCAAGGTACTTCCGCACCTGCTTACGTCCTTCGTCGTTCCTAAAGATGGGAACCGTCACTAGTTGTACTGGAGCAATGCGAGGTGGCAGGCGGAGGCCTTTATCATCACCATGGGCCATGATTATCGCACCCACCAACCGGGTACTTACACCCCAGCTCGTGGCGTAAACGAATTCTTCCCGGTTATCCCGTGTCTGGTAGGTAACTCCAAAGGCTTTAGCAAAATTTTGCCCCAAATTGTGAGAGGTGCCGGCCTGAAGTGCCCGTCGGTCCCCCATCATGGCTTCGATGGCATAAGTGCGCACGGCACCGGCGAACTTTTCTGTCTCCGTCTTCAACCCGGTGATCACGGGTAGCGCCAAGTATTCCTCTGCCAACCGCCTGTAAATCCCCAAGATGCGAAGGGTTTCCTCTTCTGCTTCTTCAGCCGTGGCGTGGGCGGTGTGACCCTCTTGCCAGAGAAATTCAGTGGTGCGCAGAAAAAGCCGGGTGCGCATCTCCCAGCGCACTACATTAGCCCATTGGTTGATTAACAACGGCAAGTCGCGGTAGGACTGGATCCACTTTTTGTACATGGACCAGATGACAGTCTCAGACGTAGGACGTATGATGGCTTCCTCTTCCAACTTGGAAGCTGGATCAACGATCAGGCCTCCCTGGCCATCGGCCATTAGGCGGGTATGGGTTACCACGGCGCACTCCTTGGCAAAGCCCTCTACATGCTCCGCCTCCCGCGCCAGGAAGGATTTGGGAATCAAGAGGGGGAAATAAGCATTCTCATGACCGGTAGCCTTCAACATATCATCCAGAGCCGATTTTATATTCTCCCACAGGGCGAACCCGTAAGGTTTTATGACCATGGTTCCCTTCACCGGTCCATAATCGGCCAAACCCGCCTTGGTTACCACGTCGGTGTACCAGGCCGCATAATCTTGACTTCGCGGAGTAACGCCTTTTGCCATCTTCTTCCTTAATCCTGATCGTTGTTAAGATTTCGTGTCACAATGATTAACCTTCCTGTGTGCTTATTCCGAGATCCCAGCGGTTTTGTGAAAAAGTCCAAAGTTAATAAGCGACGTGAAAGTTAGCGGGGTTAAGCCGGGCATCCAACAGGAAAGTCTACTGCATCCTCCTCAATTTGGCAATAAATTGTACAACTAAATTGATGCGAGCAACAATTCAATCCTTACTCATTTTATTCATGCAGGGAACCCTTATTCCAGCCCAAACCGCGCTCTTCACTAACGCCCACATTTATCAACACCCCGGAGCCGATGCCATTCTCTGTGCCGATGGGAAAATTTTATCCATAGGAAAGGGTGAGGACTTCACCGCTGATGAGGTAGTTGATCTCCAGGGAGGGTATGTCTACCCCGGATTCACCGATAGCCACATGCACCTTTTAGGTTTGGGCCAGGCCCTGGAAATACTCGATCTAGTAAGGACTACCAGCGCCCAGGAGATTGCTCAAAAGGTACAAGATAAACTCGTTGAAATGCAGCCTGGAGAATGGGTCATGGGTCGCGGTTGGGATCAAAACGACTGGCCCGATACCCATTTCCCCACGAAGGAATTGTTAGATAGTGTGGCACCGCAAAATCCCGTCTACTTACGGCGGATCGATGGCCACGCCGCGTGGGTCAACTCCCAGGTTTTAAAATTAGCAAACATTAACGCCCAAACACCCGATCCACCCGGTGGTAAGATAGTACGCGATGAGAAGGGGGAACCCACGGGAATTCTTATTGATAACGCTGTCGACCTAGTAGAAAAGAAACTTCCACCTTCCATGCCGAAGGATCGAAGGCGGCAAATCACAAAAGCAATGCGCCTCTTGAATTCCTTCGGCCTCACCTCCATCCACGACGCCGGAACGACGCCGGAAACCATCGCCACACTTAAAGAACTGTTGGCCGAAGAACGGCTGACCGTCCGGGTGTACGCCATGCTATCGGACACACCGGAAAATACCGCCCCATACTTAACTTCTGGACCTGATACGACGAACTCCTTTTTAGTCATTAGAGCAGTAAAACTGTACTTAGACGGGGCTCTGGGTAGCCGGGGTGCAGCTCTCCTACAACCGTACAACGATGATCCCGCGAACCGGGGGTTGATCCTGACTGACTCGGTGGAAGTGGCGCGTAGGGTGAAAGAATACAACCAGGCCGGTTTTCAGGTGGGAATCCACTGCATCGGAGACCGGGCCAACCGCATGGCCCTGGACATCTACGAAACAAATGGGATACGCTCCCGGCGTAATCGCATCGAACACGCCCAGATCATTCATCCCACCGATATTCCCCGCTTCGTAGCCTTAAAAGTAATCCCCGCCATGCAAGCCACCCACTGTACTTCCGATATGTACTGGGCTGACGAACGCCTGGGCCCCGAGCGCCTGATCGAAGCCTATCCCTGGCAATCTCTAATTCAAACGGGAGCAATCATCCCTAATGGTTCTGACGCCCCGGTAGAATCCCCCGATCCCTTGGCTGGACTCTATGCCGCCACTACCCGTCAGGACCAAAAAGGCTGGCCTGCGGGCGGCTGGAGACCAGAAGAACGCATGACAATTGCAACTGCAATCAAGTCCTTCACGGAATGGCCCGCCTACGCTTCCTTCGCAGAGCAACACAAAGGGAAAATCGCACCGGGATACTATGCGGATTTTACGGTACTGAACAAAGACCTCCTCACAATACCTCCGAAGGAAATCCTCAGTACTGAAGTAACGTTCACCATCGTCAACGGGGTGGTAGTCTATTCCCAATAGGTAATTATTAGGGCGCATCTTCTATCATGCTAAGTAAAGCCCAGATAAAACGAATCCGGTCACTTGTGTACAAAAAGTACAGAGAAAAATACCGTCAGTATCTCATTGAAGGTGAACGTCTGGTAACCGCTGCTCTGGAGGCTAAAGCACCCATACAGGGAGTCTATTTAACGGCTGAATTCCAAACACAGGCGGCCCATGTAAAGTTAATCCAGCTCTTCGAAAAAAACGGTGTACCCTACGAGATTTTGGACCAACCAACCATGAACAAGATCGCTCCCACGATAACGCCACCGGGCATTCTCGGTATTTGTGACCTGCCACATCCTCCGTTTCCAGAATTAAAAGAACCATTCAACTGGCTTTACTTAGATCGAATCCAAGACCCCGGCAATTTAGGGACCCTTCTACGGACAGCTGATTGGTTTGGCCTCCAACATATTGCTCTCTCTGCTGGTTGCGCTGACCCCTACAATCCCAAAGTAGTCCGGGGAGGCATGGGGGCGCACTTCCACTTAGCGGTTTACAGCGATATACCTTTACGATCCTTTACTTCAACACACACTATCATTGGGGCCCACCATAAAGGACAAGCCTTGAATAATGCTTCACTGCCAGCGGCCCCCTGGGTGCTAGTTTTAGGCAACGAAGCTCAAGGAATCACCCCGTCCAACCGCTCGCACTGCCAACAACTCATTGCCATCCCCCGTAAAGGCGGTGGCGAATCATTAAATGTGGCCGTGGCTGGGGGAATTCTCCTCCACCGGCTCACCCAGCAGTAGATCGACCGGACCAATTACACCTCCAGAGCCCTCCGACTTGTTCCTTTTCTTTATCACATGACCTTCCGTAATTTAGACGGAAATGGAGCGTAAAGAACCAGACCCGTCCGAAGGATCCCCTTATCATGAACAAAACAATCACCGCCAGGATTGCTTTTTCCATCGTCATTGCCTCGGTCCTGGTAGCCATGGGGATCGGTTGGTTCATTACCACCGTCGGTTCTAAGTATTTCCCTCAGTACGACCAACGCTTTTTTAATTATTTTGCCCTGTTTGCCGGCCAAGGTCTCATGGTCATCCCGGTCTTATTGTACCTCGCCTTCAAAAAAGAACCCATCCGTCACCGATTACGCTTTCACCCTATTACCCTCCGCACTGCCGCGACAGTGGCCTTGATCGCCATTGGGGTAATCATCTTAGCCGATGAACTCGATCGTGTGGCCGCTTGGCTTTTCCCAGCCCCAGAATATCTCACCGATTCTAATGAAGTGCTTTCCTTCGATACTTGGGGGCGAGCCGCACTTATCATTTTGGGCGTGGCCTTTCTGGCGCCTTTGGGGGAGGAGCTCCTCTTCCGGGGGTTTTTACAAACCTTTTTAGAAGAACATTGGAAAGATGTCACTCGAGCCGTCCTGATTACCAGCCTGCTTTTTGCCGCTATCCATCTAAATCCATACTGGGTCATTCAAATTTATCTCTTAGGAGTGATTCTCGGTTATTTGGCTTGGCGCACAGGATCCATTTTAGGAAGCTTGATTCTACACGGCCTCAACAACGGCCTGGCCCTGATATTCAACAATTACGGAGAAATCATCAATCCCCTATATATCTGGAAGGGACACGTTTCCCCGCTCTTCCTGGCACTGGCCATGGGATTCCTATGGAGCGGCTTTAAACAATTGGAAAGCTCCTTTCCATCCATGAGAACAACATGAGGAAAGAAATGTTTGGCTACGAAATCACTGTTCTAAGAGACACCTTCCAGAGACTGCTGAGACGTCATGCCGTCACCAATTTGGTTAAGCTCATCGAAAAAACACACCCGGCTGACATCGCCCTGCTCTTCCGATATCTAAACGAAACAGAGCAACAGGAACTCTTTAACCTCATGGAGGCCAATGAGCAAACAGCCGAGTTCCTGAGCGAATTAGATGAATCCATTCTCCTGAGCCTATTAGAAACGGAGGACCCTGCCCGCATCGCCGATCTGATCCGCATCTCCAGCTCCAACGACCAGGCCACCATTCTGGGGCTCCTACCCGAAGAAAAGACCCAGGCAGTGATGGACCTGCTCAAGGCCGAAGAGCAGGAGGAAGTGGAAGAAATCATGGCTTATCCCGAAGACAGTGCGGGAAGCCTCATGTCTACCGATGTCTTCAGCTTGCCAAAGAATACCGTGGCCAAGGACGCCATCATGGCTTTGCAGGACCACGAAAAGGCGGAGATGGTCTTTTACCTCTACGTCACCGACGACGAGGATCGTTTGGTGGGGGTCATTTCTTTGCGGGATTTGGTAACCACACCCCCCGATAAAACTTTGGAAGAGATCATGGTAAAAACGGTCCACACCGTGTGGCCGGATACGGATCAGGAGGAGGTGGCTCGCCTGGTCTCTCGTTACAATTATTTAGCCGTCCCGGTAGTAGATCGGGAAAACCACCTGTTGGGTATCGTCACCGTGGACGACGTAGTGGACATCATCCGGGAAGAGGCCACGGAGGACTTCTTTCAGATGGCCGGTATCGGGAAAGACAGGGAATTACTCCTAAAATCACCGTGGGAAAATGCCAAAGCGCGCTTGCCCTGGCTATTTGCCACCTGGATCGGGGGAGTGTTGGTTTCATTAATCATCGGTGTTTTCGACAATCTCTTGGAAGCGGTAATTGCTCTAGCGGCCTTTATTCCGGTCATCACGGGTATGGGTGGCAATGCTGGAACGCAATCCTCCACATTAGTGGTGCGGGGTCTGGCTACCGGACGGGTGGGACCAGGAAACGCCCTGGAAGTCATCTGGAAGCATACTCAGGTGGGGTTACTCTTAGGTCTCTTTTACGGGGTTCTGTTAGGATTAGTAGCACAATTTCGATTTGTGAACATTAGTTCCTATTTCGCCGTGGTAGTCGGTCTCAGCATTTTTGCATCCATGCTACTGGCGAGCATTATTGGCACGGTGACCCCCTTGGTCATGCGCCGGATGAACATTGACCCCGCCATTACCTCCGGACCCTTTGTCACCACCGCCACGGACATCATCGGTGTAACCACCTACCTCCTCATCGCCGCTCTGCTGCTGCCCCATTAATGGATGGATTGCTCATCCTGTTGGTTATTGTCACCGCAGGATATGCTTGCTTCACACTTTTCTTTCTCACGGGTTTATGGCGGCTGAATCGTCCATCTGCACCCGCTCCTTCCTCTTGGCCTACCGTTTCGGTGATCATTGCCGCTCGTAACGAAGAACGAACCCTCCCTCACCTACTCCACGATCTCCTCCAACAAGATTACCCCAGCGACCGCCTAGAGATCGTGGTGGCCGATGACAGATCCACCGATGGCACCCCGAACATTATCGACGAAATCCAACAACAGTTTCCTCAAGTTCGCGGTCTCCATATCACAAAATCCAATCCTTCTATGACGCCTAAGAAATACGCCCTTACCAAGGCCCTGGAAGTGGCAAC
>CAZBEL010000081.1:0-6904 GCA_964490885.1 uncultured bacterium | reverse complement strand
CATTGAAATAATTTACGGTAGAAGGCCGATTCACTAACACGAAAAACTCTACCCTTCCAGGTGCTTTCATACACCATACCCACTTAACGCAAAATCTGATGAAAAGTGTCCCGAACGAAAAACGCTTAACTCCCGCTTACTCCAAGAAAAAGTACACCCACTCCGATTCACCGCTGGATTCATCCCGGTCGGTCTGGTTGTTCACTTCCCCAATGGCCTTTACTTTCCAACGGTACTGACCAGCCACTAAGGTATCCTTTTGCTGGATACAATTAATGACGTTCTGGGGCCAGGTGCCACTCACAGGAAAATAGGAAATTCCCTGGGGTGTGGTATTGCCACACTCATAACAGTCATTATTGAACCTGCTGATCCAAACCCCTTCCGTTTGCAGGGATTGTATCACGCGTTCCAGGCGCAGGACGAATTCATTGGAGTAGACGAAATGGGAAGGACGGTCCAGCCACTCAAAACGCAAGTCTACTATGGTGACCGTATCGTTCACCGGAGCATAGGGGACGGGAGCGTTCAAAAGGGTATAGTCAATGGTGTCACTGGGGTCACTACGGTTTCCCGCTAGGTCAAAAGCGAGGAGGTAGTAATAATAGCGGGTGTATTTCTTCACGCTGTCATCATAAAACAACGTATCGATGCCCGGTTCAAAAAGGTCGATGGTATAACGCTTGTCATACGGACCGCTTTTAGTTGAGTCAGTACGAAAAAGTTCATAGCCGCTCAAGTCCGGCTCCCCATTCGGATGCCACATGAGGACCAGGGAGCCTCCTCCCCGGCTATCAGCATCAATACCCTGTTCCACCCAAGCTTCTGGAACGGATTTCACCACCCACTGAGGTGGTGCTGGGGGATTGGGATCCTCAGGAGCTTCCTCACAAGAAAACGTCAATGCCAATACCAGTATACCGGACAATAATAGTCTGTTGTTCACTAAGGTTCTGAACCAGGTATGAAGTAACCTATTTCGCCCTACTACCAAGTGCTTCATTGGATTCCCAACCCCAAACGATGGATGTTCCCTAGATCGTGGGGCGAAAAACTATATTCTAAGCTCGCCTGACGTCCCTTGAAGGGGAACGTGAACCCCACACCTCCCTGAATAAATTCGTCCTTGAACCCCATCTGTACCAGCATCAGGTCTCGGTAGTTTAATTCGAAACCAAAACGATTGGAATGAAACGTCGTAGAGTGGAATTGAGTATAGGCCGTCACCGTGAGGGGAATGACCCATAACGGTTGTACATAACTAAAACCAGTGACCAACTCAGTGGGAACTACCTCGACGCGCCCGGAGGTCCAGTATAAGCGCGTTCCCAGCACATCATTTAGAGCCATCCCTAAACGGAGGTCACCCACGTACTCAGAAACAATTAATTCCCCCAGGTCCAACTGGATTAACCCACCCAGGTCAAACCCTACGCCATTGGCTTCTAGATTATACAGTCGCTTATGTAAATAATTCACATTCAAACCAACAGGGAGTTTCACCTCCAGGGGAGCGAACCGCCAGCCAGGATCCCAAAGGACATGGTAATTCCGGGTGAGGGTAAAAGTGAGAGATCCTTCTAGGTCGCTAAAGGTCTTGAATCCTCGGGCGGTCAAGGCCCGGATGGAATCGCGCCTGGCACCCAAATCTCGAATATTCCCTAAAAAGGGTCGCTTGGGAATGGAGGCCACAAAACTGGTTTGACTGTGGATGCCCCAATTCCAGGTGTCTCCTAACGCCTGAATGAAATGGAGGGAGAGGAAATCAGCTAGACCAAACTGATTAATGTAGGTGCCCTGGAAAACATTGTCTCTTAGAAACGCCATGGTAGCGGGATTTACCAGATAAGCGCCGGGATATTCCGGGAACGCCACCACGGCCTGCCCCAGGGATGTTACGCGGGGCGTGCTTCCCAACTCTTGAAAGGCATCGGCGTATCGTCCCTGTCCTAGCAGAATGGTTACAAACATAAGCAAGGTGGTTGACTTTCTCACCGTGCCTTGGCCACCTTGCCTCGTTTCTTTATCACCCGTTTACCTTTTTTTGCATACATCTGGTAAAAATAAACCCCGTTAGAGACGAAAGCCCCGGTGTTATCACGACCATCCCAAACAATTTCATGATAGGCACCGACTCGAGGATCCAGGGCCGTTACCAGGTCGCTCGAACCCAGTTCCCAGACCAATCTCCCGTCCAGGGAGTAGATTCTCAAAGAAAAGCGTTCCACCGTTTCTGTTAGTTCGTAGGCAAAGACCGTTTTATCGGTGAATGGGTTGGGGAAATTTCCATAGTCAATCAACGCCATCTGCTCCCAGACTTGAAACGACAGGTTCAGTGTATCGGATAAATTCCCGGCCGCATCGGCCACAACCAGACTAATACTCGTATCCAGTGGGGAAAGCGTGGGTGTTAGTTGAATTCCAATCTGGTTTCCCTGCCCACTGACATTCATGATTCCGATTAGCTTTTGGAAGCGGTTGTTCACCCAAAACTGAACCTGATCAGGACGACAATCCACACCATTTTGATCATTGGCGATAATGGTTAGAACGGGGCTAGTGTTGATGTAACTATCCTTTAAGAATTTTTGGCCATTTAACATGGCTTCCAATAATGGTGGATCCAGGTCATTAACAGTCATCCAAGCCACCTTAATATCTCCTGCCCCCTGGAAAGTCACCTTCTGGTCTCCGATGGAGTAGTCCGTCACCGGCAGCCAGAGGTCCACGGGATCGTAATGTTGATACAAAGCTACCGAATCTGAAATGGCGTCCTGAAGCGACCACTGCACTTCGTAGGGAACCCCTGTCCGAGAGGTGATCTGGACACCGAGACGAAGTGAATCTAGGTTGGCAACGGAGAAATGGGGTTGGTAAGGCAAAGTTATCTTACTCATAGATGTTAAAGTCAAAATAAAATCCTCGTCGGTTATGTCGCCCGGAATCTCCAGGTTCACCCCCGACAGTCCCACCGAGGCATGGGTCAGAAAATCTTCCGTCGTTCCTAATGTCTTGGTAACCCAGAAGGCATGGGTCCGGAGGGACTTGTAAAGCGTGTCATCGGTAACAATGGATTGGGAGGATGGGGTGCTAACCACAACCCGATAAGTGTGAGTTCCTCGGGGAAATACATGGGAAACTCGGGCTACTATGGAACCGGAGGCAAATTGAAGGGAATCCTGTCCCACGAGTTCCCAGCCCCCGGCCACCTGTCGTTGAAAAGTGACTATCCCCTGATCAAACGCTACACTATTGTGATCAATTGTGGCTTCTAAACCAATGGTTTTATCCACAAAGAAGCGCAAATCCGTGGGGTTTACATTAGGTAATTGGTGGATTTGAAGGGGAAAGCGGGGTCCTACATAGTACCGACCAATTACATCCTTTACGCGACAATACAACTCCCATTCCAGGTATTCTGTCTGAGGTGGTAGACGGTGCCGTGGTTGGTAAGTCCCATTTTGAACATCCATTTCAACCATAAACAAATCCACCCAGCCTTGAGTAATGGCATCGTACCGTCGCATCCATAATTCCACACTTGCGACACCGGCCGTATCTGATAATGAAGCGAAAACATTAATACTATCGCGCACGGTGGGTTGGGTAGGTTCCGTAAATAAAATCCTCGCTATGGGTAAAGGAGTCAATACCGTGTCGTTGGCCTGGTAATCGTCCTGGTCTAAAACATAGGTTGTATTCACCGTGTACCACGCCGAAGTGAGGGTGTCAGGGAGGGTCAAAGTATAGGGTGGCCCATCCTCTATGACAATGGGCTCGCTGGTAACCGGATAATTACGTTCGTCAAAAAGCTGCGCGGTGATGGTTTGCGGTGAACCGTTGGCAGGATTCACGGTAAAAGAACTCCCTGGATCAACAACAGGTGGATTGGTAGCTATAGTCGATTTTTCCGGAAAAGGTACTACCAGAGCCGGGTCCCCGATGAGATTGTACTGGTAAATTTGCGAACGGGAAATATCGGGAAACGCCGTATTTGAGGCAAGGTACTGTACTTTGGCTGTATTAAGCAGGAACCCCACCGTAGCCTCCCGCCGGGTTAATAACAAGTCACTGAATGGTTGTAGCAGCAGGAAATCATTAATGATCCACCCCACTCCCGCGCTCCCAATCCAGGACGTGGCACCACCATCCTCCTTCAGTACCATGCGGCGACCTAAACTGTTGGGGTTAGTGACATCTCCCGTAAAACAGGTCATGCTCGTTATCAGGGGTTGGGTGGTTACATTTGTTAGGTTATCAAGATCATCAAGCGTCAAGAGTGAACGGTCGCCCCACACGGCACCACCACCGTGACCGAAGAAATTGACCCAAATGCGTCCCTCATTCAGGTAGCTGACTAGATCGTCTGTAGACCCGTAAAAAGGTCCTCCTTCGGAGTATTGGTCCACGTATAACCGCGTTGGAAATAATCCTGATCCCACCAAAGCATTCACCAATACTTCAGATTGATCCTTAAACGTGGCTTCATATCCGCCAATCAGTAAAATACGGTTAGTCCAGAGGTTTGTTTGTGAAGTGTTCATGCTTAAGATTTTTTGCACAACTTGATCCAGTTCAGTCACATTCCGGGCAGGCAGCCGACCAATGGCAAACTCGGGTAGGAGGTCTTCTCCAGCGACACAAGCGTACCAATAATCTGAAGCCACGGCCCCGAACCCCACTGTTTGGATTTTCATAGCTGGGATGAAATGAGCCGTGGCACCTCCGCCTCCTTCCCAGCCAAACCATTTCCCTTGCTGGGTCAGGAGGACTGCCGATGGCCGGGGTTGCCAGTTCCAGTAAACATCGGTGAGGAAATCACGGATGGCATAGGGAGAGACCACTCCACCACTATATTCCCGGTAGACTTCCTCCACATCCACAAACACGCCATTACGAGCCGAGACTAAAGGACTTACAGCCGTACGAAATGAATCTGGCCCCAGCACTAGATAAGGGGCTCCCCCTACAACCAAAGGGGTTGTAATAGGGTCAACTTTGGTCAGAGATTTAACCGGTCTCAGCCGAGATTCGGTAAAGGCCTGATAAATGGTAGAATCCGAATCCACCAGGTCTTGGAACACAATCCGGTAGGTCCCCGTCCCTGCACTGGAAAGAACAAGATAGTCTGTTAGGCGGGATAACCCATTTTTAAATAGCCAAATATCTGGTGAAGTAAAACCGGAAATATCAAATTGCGTCATAATAGGGAAGGTCCCATGGAGACCAAATTGGAGGTAGTCATCCTGGGCTTTGTAAAGTCGATCATAGGTTAAATCCACCCAGTCCAGGTAAACTTGATCGTAGGGGTTCGCGGGGTCACCGGCTAAACTGATGGAAAGCGTATTCAGTCCGTCATTTAAAAAGGTGTTTAATAGGGAAGCGTTATTTGTGCTCTGAAGGGTATATGCAGTTTGACCACTCCAGGTACCATCTAGTAATAGATATCCATTCATAAATACCTGCACGGCATGGTTACCGGTAGTCATACCTTGAAAACGAAGCACGATATCAAACGTCGCGGTGGCCTCTTGTTTGGGACTGGCTAGGGTAAAGGGGAAGGTCACTTGGGTGCCCCCCTGGATGGGTGGTTCCATGAAAAAATGCTCGAAAGTATCCCATTGTTCATGGAGCCCCATACTCCCCAGACGGGCAAAATAATCGTTCTCCTCAAGGTGCAGTGTAAAGCGATAATCTGAGGGAAGATAAACCTGACCGGGGTCGATCCCGGGGTAGGCACTTTCAGGAAGATACCGTAATCCCCACTCATCCCCCCAGGTTAACCAATAAACATTCTCTGCAGTGTAAAAATTATCCCGATAGGGTGCACCTTCAGGTGAAGGAGCCGGATCACCATGAAAAATCAGGCGGTCACCAGGGTCAAAATTTCCATCCTCCTGACCTTCTACATAGAGGGGAACCTCCTCTTCCTGATTCCAGAGACGGAAGGTACGAGGATCTACGCCGGTGATATCCAGACCACTATCTACCATTGTTGCCCGGGTAAGGACGAACCATCCCACGGTATCTACCCGAAGCCGGGCAATATGCTGGGAATACTGGTAAGAAGGTATGTCGATAAGGGTCGTGGAAGAACGTGACAGGGATGGAGCAACTAGAGAATTCACATCCGTTTTAGAAAGTAAGATGGGCCGTCTGCGTCCTTGCGGCTGCCAGCGAATCTGAACTGTTAAATTCTTATTCCAAACAAGCTTATTTCCTATTAAACGGATGGGAAACACCTTTAATACAACTGGATCGTGACCTTTGAGAGAAACCGTCTTTTGAAGCTGGGCCACTTGTTCCGGAAAAAGAGATCCCTTCCTGGTAGTAAAGGAGCGTTGGAAGTTCATTCCCTTTGCGGATTCGCGTTCGGTCACAGGCACTAGGACTCCCAAAATCTGCTTTTCCTGGCTTTTATATACGTTCACCTTTGCATCTTCGGGTACATCCAATAAGACCTCCGTAATATAGGGCAACTGGGGTAAACCAGGCACCTGGTACATTGGAAGGGGTGGTCGCGTGTGAATCTGATGGTTCTTATCAATCCAGACGGAATCGATTTGTATTTCCAAAGTTAGAAACCCAGGGCGAGCTGTTTTTACCGAGAGCGGAATTCCATATAGAACAGTTAGAAACAGGATTATCCTCAAACCCCACAGTCCCCCTCTTCTATTTGTAGACCAAGCAAATTTCAAATTAATGCAAAACCTACTAAAGATAGCTAAATCACAGCGACAAATGTTCTCCTAATAATTAAAATTAAAATGAATAAATAAAACTAAAAAAGAAAGAAACGCCCCGGTAAGGGTACTATGAATTCAACGATTGGTTATGCGATGACGTTAAGAACGCTACCAACTACTCTTTCGGTACCTTCTATGGGGTTCAAATTTCATTTTGT
>CAZBEL010000080.1:0-6905 GCA_964490885.1 uncultured bacterium | reverse complement strand
ATTCTATTCAGGCGTACTATAGGTGTGTTTCCAACGCAATCCATAATTGTATCGTATATCATGGAGAGTCCTTTCCTTGTGTTAGTCAGCAAACCTAATTTATATGCGGAAGATGTCCGTCGAATTTACTTATTTTTTTCAGGAGTAGCGACTATGAAACGGTTTCAAGGAAAAGTGGCGGTGGTAACTGGTGGGGGACGGGGGATCGGTCTGGCCATAACTAAACAGCTTTTAAGGGAGGGGGCTCAAGTCATTATTGCTGAAATCGATGAACAAACTGGCCTGACCGCCGAACAAACCCTATCTAAGAAACAATATCCCGTTCGTTTTGTCGCCACAGACGTAAGTGATTCCCAAAGTGTTCAGAATTTATTCCAGATCATTAAGCAAGATTATAGCCGATTGGACATTCTTATTAATAACGCCGGTATCCTGCAAGATAGCACGTTGGGTAAGTTGGAGGAGGATAAGTTTGAGCGCGTGATACAGGTGAACTTAAAAGGGGTCTATTTGTGTGGACGCGCAGCAGCGGAGATCATGAAAGAGCAGGGCAGTGGTGTTATCATCAACGCTACTTCGGTGGTGGCCCTTTACGGCAATTTCGGCCAAACGAATTATGTAGCTGCCAAGGCGGGTGTTATCGGTATGACGAAGGTCTGGGCCCGTGAGCTGGCCCGAGACGGTATTCGGGTAAATGCTGTAGCACCGGGTTTTATCAAAACGGACATGACAGCTGGGATTCCGGACAAAGTCATTGCTATGATGGAGTCCAAGATCCCACTCCGTCGATGGGGAACTGTGGAAGAGGTGGCGCAGGCCTACTGTTTCCTAGCCAGTGATGACGCAAGTTATATAAATGGCTCGGTGCTAAATGTGGATGGAGGGGTGGTTGTATAATCGAATTCGCTGTTCCTCTCCCCAAGTTTTCTGTGATTTCTATCAATTGAACTAGTAATAAAATATGGTAAAATGATAACTTATTATTCCAAATGTTATTACGTAATATCATCTCCTCAAGGAAAACCTGTTTGTTAAATGAAGGTCGTTCATAAAATAATACTGACCCTGTTGAGTTTGCTAGTTCTGGGAATTGTTGTTATCACGGTACAACAGGCGGGCCATTATTATCTAACACCGCAAATTGAACGCCCCCATTTAGGTTCTTTTCACAAGATGTGGAAACCAGGTGGTACCTATGGCCACGGCTTGGGTATACTTGGTAGCTTAATGATGATTATCATGTTTTCCTATTCCTTACGGAAAAGGGTGCGTTTTTTCCGTAAGTGGGGGAAACTCCCGACCTGGTTGAATTACCATATTTTCCTGGGAATCACCGGTCCCATCCTGGTGACGTTCCATACGAGTTTTAAATTCGGTGGCTTGGTTTCTGTTTCTTATTGGTCCATGGTGGCTGTGGCTTTGAGTGGATTTATTGGCCGTTATATTTATATTAAGATTCCCCGACGGGTAAGCGGTCGTGAGATGAGCATGAAAGAGTTTGAGGCCGAACAACATAAAATGACGGCCCAATTAATGGAAAAGTACCACCTATCTGAAGAACAACTGGACCTCATCGAGGAAATAGCCGGGGTAGAAAAAATAAAAAAACGGGGTATGTTGGGATTTTTCACTGTACTGTCGTTGGACATTATTGGTCAGTTGAAACAACGGAAAGTCATGCGCAAGATCATGGAATCGACCCACATCCCGCGGGATCAGATTCGTGGTTTTCGTAAGGCACTACACAAACGGGTGAAGATCGCACGTCAAATTGCTTTCTGGAACGCTGCCCACCAATTATTCCATTACTGGCATGTCATTCACAAACCGTTTGCCTACACCATGATCGTGATCATGATTATTCATGTGATCGTGGCTGTGACCTTGGGCTTTACCTGGTTATTATAAAGCATATGGAAACCCTCATAACATTCGCTATCGGTCTCACGATTATTCTGTTGTTTCTGGTGCCGTATATCCTCAGCATGAAGCGTAAAGAGCAGCGGACGCGGGCCCGGCTTAAGGAAACTACGGAAAAGGGTCAGGCTAAACCGCTGCTACAACATCCCATTATCAACCAATCAGCTTGTATTGGATGCGGGATTTGTGTGGACTCCTGTCCAGAGGGGGATGTTTTAGGGGTGATTAATGGGAAAGCCACCATTGTGAACGGGAGTCACTGCGTTGGGCACGGACTATGTGCGGAGAATTGTCCCGTAGGGGCCATCGAGATTGGGTTGGGCGACATCAGTGAGCGAGAGGATATTCCTCGTTTAACAGAATATTTTGAGTCCACGATTCCAGGTGTGTACATCATTGGTGAGCTAAGTGGCCTGGCCTTGATTCGTAACGCAATTGGGCACGGGGTCCGAGCAGTGAGCCATATTCACGAGGTGATTGAAAAGCCACACCCCCATGAATTCGATATTGTTATTGTCGGGGCTGGTCCTTCCGGTTTATCGGCCGCTTTGCGGGCCAAGGAATTGGACCTTAAATATTTAGTGTTGGATCAGGACCTTCCTGGTGGCACTATCTTGCAATATCCACGCAAGAAATTGACTTTGGTCCAGCCGGTGGATATTCCCCTCTACGGAACCCTGGACAAGGAAGAATACACCAAGGAAGAGCTTTTAGACATCTGGAAAACAATCATCCAGACCCAACAACTACTTTTAAAGACTAAACATAAGTTAACGGGAGTACGTTCTCTGGATGGTGGGTTTGAAGTACAAAGTAACAAAGGGACTTTTAGTGCCAAAAAGGTGATTTTGGCCTTAGGTCGTCGGGGAACACCACGGAAATTGGGGGTGCCAGGGGAAGACCTCAGCAAAGTAATGTATAAATTGATGGATGCTGAATCTTACCATGATCAGAAGATTCTTGTAGTGGGGGGGGGAGATAGTGCCATCGAGGCCTCCATTGGTCTGGCTAGCCAACCTGGGAATCAGGTGACTATTTCTTACCGGAAGCCAAATTTTTTCCGTCTAAAAGCCCGTAACGAACAGAATATTCAACATTTCATCGATGAGAAAAAGTTACAGGTGTTTTTCAGTTCTAATGTAAAAGAGATCACACCCCAAACGGTGCGCTTAGAGCAGGAAGGCCAAGCGATTCAGATTGAAAACGATTACGTCTTCATTTTCGCCGGGGGAGAACTGCCTTTTCCTCTGCTAAACTCCATAGGAATAGAATTTGGGAAAAAAGTCGAAGCCAGGGTCTGAATGAGTCCCGTACGCTACGTCTTTCTGCTGCTCATTGTTTTTCTTCACGTGCTTCCAGCACAGTTTTCTCCCGGTAAACTGTCTAAATACCATGCCGATTTAGAGGGAACCACCAATTGTGTTCAATGTCATGAGCTACGAAAAAAAGAGCTTTCCGACGGCTGTGTTGTGTGCCACACGCCCTTAAAGGAGCGCATTGACCAGAACCGGGGTTACCATGCGGATAAAAAAAGTGGCTGCGGGGATTGCCATTCCGACCATAACGGTCGTGCCTTTGAACTGGTCTATTGGCCGAAAGATATTACCACCTTCGACCATGATAAGACGGGATATCCATTAACCGGGGGTCACCAAAAACCAAAGTGCAATGAATGTCATAAACGGGATTTTATCCAGGATACGTCGGTGATTGCTTGGGCTCATAAATATACTCGCTTTCCGGTTTTGGACCGCACCTTTTTAGGGCTCAGTCATACGTGTAATGCTTGTCATACCGATGTACACCGAGGGGAAGTGTCGCAAGAGTGTACGACCTGTCATACAACAGAAAGTTGGAAAAAAGCCGCCGAGGTTTTTGATCATCAGAAAGCGAAGTTTGCTCTCACGGGAGCGCATCAAAAAGTGGCCTGTGAAAAATGCCATAAAACAGATTCTGCGAGAACCCCGCCAGTTAAGCAGTTGACCGGCTTGTCTTTTAATTCCTGCTTGAGTTGTCATAAAGATCAACACAACGGTACTTATGGTAATAAATGTGAGACCTGTCATACGACTAAGGATTGGAAAAAGGATCTCATCCCCTTTGATCATTCCAAGACCAAGTATCCCCTCGTGGGGAAACACACGGTTGTAAAGTGTATTCAATGCCATAAACCTGCTTTAAAGCAATTACCACGCTACTTATCCTGCACCGCCTGTCATGAAGACCGTCACTACGGTCAATTTGCCCAACGGAAGGATGGAGGCGATTGCGGGGCCTGTCATACCGTTCAGGGCTTTAAACCAACTACTTTTACTATTGCGCAGCACCAGGAGACAAGGTTTGTGTTGGATGGAGGTCATTTGGCGATCCCATGCATCAAATGCCATAAACCGTATGAACCACAAACCGGCGTGACGGCTACCCGGTTTACCTGGAAAGAGAATCGTTGTGAAACTTGCCATCAAGATACACACCGTAACCAATTCAGTACCCATTATCAAAATGCCTGCCAGTCCTGTCACATTACCCAGTCCTTTAAAAAGCTTGTTTTGGATCATCAACAGACTGCTTTCCCACTCGATGGAAAACATCGTAATGTTGCCTGTGCCAAGTGTCATGAAACTGAGCAGGATGCCGTGGGAGTTTACGCCCGATATTACCCCGTAGCCCACCGCTGTGAGGACTGCCATACTTTGACTCGGGAAATTCGCTGATGACCGCACTATTGTTCATTCTACTTTCGGTCGTTGCTGCTCAACAAGAGCAAAGTTTGCAAGTGCCCGGATATACTTGTGGTGACTGTCATGGCCCGTTGGGCTGGCAGCGCCTGGAGTTGGCCAATTTTGACCACCAGGATACACCTTTTCCCCTGGAAGGTAGCCACCGGATACAGCCCTGCAACTCTTGCCACCAGGGAACGACCGTAGAAGAGAAACACCAGTTTCATTTGGAAAAAACAGAGTGTAATTCCTGCCATTTGGATGTGCATAAAGCAACACTGGGGAAGGAGTGTACCCAATGCCACGGATTTGATTCCTGGCAGGTAACTTCCCGGACGTTTAACCACGAGACCACGCGTTTCCCCCTTTTGGGAGCCCATCGCCGAGTGGTGTGTCAGGATTGCCACCGGGAGCGGCCCATGACACGTTTTGACGTGGTTCCCACCGATTGTTGGGGCTGTCATCAGAAGACTTATGAAGAGACCACGGATCCATCACATGTAGTGGTACAACTTGGTCCTGACTGTACGAGTTGTCATCCCATTCAAAAGGCGGCCTGGCGACCGGCCACGTTTGATCATGACCAAACCCTCTATCCTCTAACTGGTGCACATCGGGAAGCGGATTGTACGGGCTGCCATGAGGATTGGGGTCGGAAAGCCCCTGACGATTGCTGGTCCTGTCATCAAACCGATTGGGAAGAGACAAAAAACGATGGTGATACCCCTGATCACACGGCTAGCGCTCAGTTCGTCGAAGAATGCGAAATTTGCCACACCACCGAAACCTGGGAAGATGCCGAAATCGATCACGACCTTACAGCTTTTGCCTTGACTGGCAGCCACCAAACCGTAGATTGTAACCAGTGCCACGTGAACGATGTTTACGATTTACCCACTACCTGTGCCGAGTGTCATGAACCAAGTGGCCTGGCTCAAACCAACTGGACTAGTTCTAACTTTGACCATTCTACCCACAACATTGCCCAGGACTGCGAAACCTGCCACAATACAATTAGCTGGGCAGATCTCCTATTTGACCACGATAAGTTTACCACAACCCCGTGTGCGAATTGCCACTTGATCGAACATACTCAGGCTTTGAATCCACCCCACGCCAATGACAATATTGGTACGGATTGTGTCCTCTGTCATGAGACTACAACATGGAGTATTACTAATTTTACTCACACCCTTGCTCAGACGGGCTTTGGTCTGGAAGGCTTACACATACCTATTGAGTGTGCTACCTGTCACGTAAATAATCAATATAATAACACACCGAATCGATGTGAGGACAGTGCCTGCCATTTAGACGATTTCAATTCCACCACTGACCCCAATCATAACGATTACGGTTATCCTGCCGATCAGTGTGTGCTTTGCCACACAGCTTTTGGGTGGAGTCCCCAATACTATGATCATTCCCTGACACTCGAGTGTGTCACCTGTCATTTAGTGGATTACAACGCTACCACCGATCCCCCTCATACCGAAGCGTCCGGTTTCGGTTTAGATTGCGACCGGTGTCATTTGAGTACGGATACCTGGGAAGGGGCCGTTTTTGATCATACGGGCATTACCACGGGATGCGTGGACTGTCACTTGGACGATTACAATGCTACGACAAATCCACCCCATGAGGCTTCGGGGTTTGGAACCGTCTGCGAGACCTGTCATAACTCTACCAGCAATTGGCAGGATGCAACCTTTGATCACAGTTTTCCCATCGCTCCCAACGGTCACCAGGATGAACAGGCCGAAACCTGTGAGAGTTGCCATGCCGATCCCTACCAGGCTCCTACCTTTTCCTGTACGCTCAGTCCTTGTCACCAGGGGATTGACTCGGAACATTTTGAAGACGGTTCCTGGGTCTCTTGCACCGTGGGTGGGACGACTTTTACTTATGATGCAAACGCCTTGGATGATCCTCAATGCACCAATTGTCATCCTAATGGAAGCGAGGATGATTGTGGGGGAGATTTAAACCGCGGACAGGATTGGCGGAAACACCTCCGTCCAAAACCAGAATGGATAGGGGATTGAAGTTTTTCGTTTTAATCCTCGGGTTCCTTTTGTTGCAAGCCCAGGAAGTGGTCACGAATCGCCCCTGTAGTGATTGCCATACCCCTGACGCCTGGCAGCCATTATCCAAGAGCCGAGTTTTTAACCATGATGAGACCCGTTTTCCTCTAATGAAACGTCACCGGGAAGCTGAATGTATCCAGTGTCATCCGGGAGATTCAGTCACCGAGCAACATGCCTT
>CAZBEL010000079.1:0-6949 GCA_964490885.1 uncultured bacterium | reverse complement strand
AGGTTGAAGTTGACGATGGAAAAACCATCACTTTCTTGGACACACCCGGACACGAGGCGTTTACCGCCATGCGTGCCCGTGGAGCCTACGTTACTGATATTGTGGTGTTGGTGGTCGCTGCCAACGATGGGGTTATGCCCCAAACCGTAGAAGCTATTAACCATGCCCGTGCTGCCGAGGTGCCTCTCATTGTCGCCATTAATAAAATTGACCTACCTGATGCCGACCTTGATCGCGTTAAGCGGGAACTCTCTAAACATGATGTTTTGGTGGAAGATTGGGGTGGTAAAGTTCAGGCGGTACCCATCTCGGCCAAGTATGGCGATGGGGTAGAAGAACTCATGCAGTCTATTTTATTGGAAGCGGAAGTTTTAGAGCTCAAAGCCAACCGTAACACCTTGGCCCGGGGAACGGTGATCGACTCCCGGCTAGATCGGGGCTACGGACCCATCGCTACAGTATTGATTCAAAAAGGAACCCTCCGTGTGGGCGATCCTTTTATTTGCAGCAACTACCCCGGCAAAGTTCGGGCTATCATGAATGAGCGTGGACAGCGTATTAAGGAAGCTGTACCATCAGATGCTGTACAAATTTTGGGTTTTGAACGGGTTCCTCAAGTGGCCGACATCTTTGCCGTGGTGGAGAATGAACGGGATTTGAAACGCATCGCAGCAGGGCAGCAACGCCTGAAACGGGAAATTGAACATCGTCGGATGATCTCCAGTTCTTTAGACTCCATGTCAGCTATGATCAAAGAAGGCGCGATCAAGAGTCTTCCCTTGATATTGAAAGGTGATGTGGACGGTTCGGTGGAAGCGTTAGCAGAAACTTTAGAGAAGATTAAAAACGAGGAGGTCGGGGTACAAATTATCCACCGGGCGGTAGGCATGATCACGGAATCGGATGTGCTCTTAGCCGAAGCTTCCAATGCTGTTATCATCGGTTTCCAGGTTCAAGTTGACCCCAATGCGAAGCTGCAAGCCAAGCAGGCTGGTGTGGAAATTCGTACATACAACGTCATCTACAACGCGGTAGAAGATGTTCGTCTGGCGTTAGAAGGAATGTTAGAGCCGGAAACCACCGAAGAAGTCACTGGAAGAGCCGTCGTATTGACCCAGTTTAAAATTCCCAAAATAGGGTTCATTGCTGGTGCGAAGGTGGAGGAAGGAACGATTGTTCGGAATTTGCCAGCGCGCCTAATCCGGGATGGAGAAACCATTGCCGAAGGAGCAATCAGTTCATTAAAGCGCTTTCAGGATGATGTGCGAGAAGTAAAAGAAGGTTTGGAATGCGGAATTGGTCTCGAAGGCGTTAGTAAGTTTGCGGAAGGCGATATCATCGAAGTCTATGAAACCAAAACCGTTAAGAGGACACTTGAAACCAATTGAAATCGCAACGTCCGTATCCGCGCACTGTCCGTGTCGCCCAACAAATCCAGGCTATCCTGGGAGAAATTGCTACCAAGCATATTGATTTATCTCACCTTGGGTTTATCACTTTTACCCATGTTAACCTTACTGCCGACCTCAAACAAGCACAAGTCTATTATAGCGTCATTAAACCGTTACGATCCTTATCAGAAATTCAAAGGGAATTCAAACGCTTAAAAAAAGCCTTTAAAAAATTCCTGGCTCCCGAACTTACTCTGAAGAATACTCCCGAGCTGACTTTTTTCTACGATGACACATTCGACTATAGTGAACATTTGGAAACGATCTTTAAAAAAATCCATTCTACTAAAAAACCTGAATGATCCTACCTATTTACAAACCAGTGGGCTGGACCTCTTTTGACGTGGTGAAAAAGGTCCGTTCCATAACTGGAGAGCGTAAGGTGGGACATGGGGGAACTCTGGATCCTTTTGCCGAAGGAGTCTTAGTGTTAGCTTTAGGAAAGGATACTAAACGCCTATCGACTGTCATTCAAAGTGAAAAAACTTATATTTCTACTCTGCAACTAGGGAGCGAAACTACCACTTTAGACCCGGAAGGGGATATTATTGAAGAAAAACCTGTCCCCTACCTGGATGAGGAGACTATTCGTTCTTGTCTGGCTTCTTTCGTGGGGAAACAGGAACAAACACCTCCCATGTTTTCAGCCAAGAAAGTAGACGGCACACCGTTATATAAATTAGCGCGTAAACAGATTACCATAGCTCGAAAACCGGTAAATATCGAGATCATGGCCATGAATTTCCTTAGCTATGAAGATCACCAATTAACATTTGAAGTTACGTGTTCTAAGGGAACTTACATTCGTGTTCTGGGTAAAGACATTGCCCGTGCGCTTGGTACCGTGGGGCACTTGATCGCCTTAAAGCGAACCCGCGTGGGACAGTACACAATCGAGGATGTTATAACCCTGGAGAAACTGGCAGACCAATGGATGTCTACCGCCAATTAGACGAAATTCCATCCCTAAAATCCAGTGTCCTGACCATTGGCACTTTTGATGGACTTCATCGAGGACATCAGGAAATCGTGAAAAAGGTAACGACAATTGCCAAGGCCAATGGGGTTCCTTCGGTGCTCATTACTTTCGACCCCCATCCCCGTCACATCCTCGACTCTGAGAATACGCTCCCCATGATCTTAAGTATTGATGAAAAGTTGAAATTGTTAGCGAACCTACATTTGGATGTGGTGGTGATTATTCCCTTTGACATTGAATTTTCAAAAATGTCAGCAGAGACTTTTCTCCAAACCATCGTTGTGAAACAATTCCATCCCCGCCATGTGGTTATTGGTTATGACCATCATTTCGGCTATCAGCGGGAAGGGTCTCCCGATTATTTATTTCAATATGGGGATCGACATGGATTTACGGTGGAGATCGTGGAGCCAGTCCATGATGAAAACGTCATCATTTCCAGTACCCACATCCGCCATCTCATTCAGGAAGGGTATGTCCGTCGAGCGTCTTTTGAATTAGGCTGGGTGTATGGGTTTCCTGCACGAGTCGTTCGTGGCTCCGGTCGGGGGCGTTCGTTGGAATTCCCAACAGCAAACTTTATTCCCATGGAAAAAATGCAATTACTTCCGAAAAATGGAGTCTATCTTACTCGGGGAAGGATTGATGGTAATAATCTATATGGTATGTGTAATTTAGGGGTTCGACCTACCTTTGGTGAGGGCGATTTTGTAATGGAAGTTCATTTCTTTCACAAACAGTTAGTCGATCTATATGATCGGAAGATCCGCGTTGAGTTTCTAGAACGGATTCGTGACGAGAAGAAGTTTGCTGACGCTGAATATTTAAAACAACAATTGCAACAGGATCGTCAAATCTGTATGCAATTACTTGCAAAATATCAATAGGAGAGCTCATGCCACTAAGTAAGGAAAAAATTCAAGAAATTGTAGATCAATTTGGACAGGATAACAAAGACACCGGAAGCCCGGAAGTTCAAATTGCTTTATTAACCCAGCGCATTCGGGATCTAACCCAGCATGTGAAAATCAACAAGAAAGACCACCACTCCCGACGAGGATTGGTGATGCTGGTAGCCAAACGGAGGAAGTTATTGAAATACCTCCGCAGGATCAATCCCAATGCTTACGTAAGTCTAATTAAGAAACTGAAAATAAGAGGATAAAAGGTAAACTATTAATGATAAAACATGAAATTGAGATTGGTGGACGGACACTTTCGTTGTCAACCGGTCATGTGGCACGTCAAGCATCAGGTGCCGTATTAGTAACGTATGGGGAAACCACTGTCTTAGCAGCGGTGAATGCCTCCAACGACGTCCGTGAAGATATTGATTATTTTCCCCTTCAGGTTGAATACCGGGAAAGGCAGTATGCAGGTGGGAAAATCCCCGGTGGGTTTTTCAAAAGGGAAGCGCGACCTTCTGAAAAAGAGGTACTCACTAGTCGCTTAACTGACCGGCCCATCCGTCCCTTATTCCCCAAGAACTTTCGGAACGAAACCCAGGTAATCATTACCGCCCTGGCCAGTGATGGCGTGAATAGCGCTGACATTTTAGCTGGCATCGGAGCTTCGGCCGCCCTCATGATTTCCGATATTCCGTGGAACGGTCCCATCGCTACAGTGCGTGTGGGTAGAATCGACGGTGAGTTGGTTATCAACCCCACTATTGACCAGATCGATGTCTCCGAACTGGAATTAGTGGTCTCGGGGAATGAAAAGAGTGTGGTGATGGTGGAAGGGGAAGCCCACGAAATATCCGAAGATCTTTTCGTAGAAGCCCTGGAATTCGCCCACACCAGCATCCGTGACATTATCGAATTGCAGAAACGCCTGGTGGCTGACTGTGACGTACAAAAACGTCCTCTACCCGAAGTCGAAGAAGATGAGAAACTGAAAACAGCCGTTTTGAAGTTAGTTGAAGATAAATTAGCAACAGTTGTTGAGAATCGGGATAAAATCAACAGAGAGACAGAAATAGACCATTTAATTGAAAACACGATTCAAGCCCTGGCAGAGACGTATCCAGAACGGGAACAGGATATTAAGAATGTCATCATGGACCGGATTAAAGACGATATGCGGGAGCGGATCTTGACCGCTGGCATTCGTCTGGATGGGCGCACTACTAAAGACATTCGCCCTATCACTATTGAGGCTGGTTTTCTACCACGCACCCACGGTTCAGCTTTGTTCACCAGAGGGGAGACCCAGGCATTAGCTGTGTTGACTCTGGGTTCAAAGCGGGATGAACAGATCGTCGATGACATGGAGAACGATCACAAGAAAAACTACATGTTACACTACAATTTCCCGCCATATAGTGTAGGTGAAGTGGGGCGCATTGGGTTTACCAGCCGACGCGAAATTGGGCACGGTCATTTGGCAGAAAGAGCCTTGAAACCGGTTCTGCCAGACTATGAGAATTTTCCGTACACGATCAGGATTGTGTCGGAAATTTTGGAATCGAACGGTTCCAGTTCTATGGCATCTGTCTGTGGGGGCTCTTTGTGTCTCATGGATGCCGGCGTCCCCACTAAAGGTCATGTAGCGGGCATCGCTATGGGACTCATATACGATGGTGAACGCCATGCGATCCTTAGCGACATTTTAGGGGCTGAAGATCATTTAGGTGACATGGACTTCAAAGTAGCCGGAACTCGCAAGGGTATCACTGCCATTCAACTGGACTTGAAGATTGAAGGCATATCCGTAGAGTTATTGCGGGAAGCGTTAGAACAGGCCCGAGAAGGTCGCAACCACATCTTGGACCTCATGGAACAAGAAATTGCCGAACCACGTCCAAACATCTCTCCCTATGCTCCTAAGATCATGTCTCTACAGATCGATATTACCAAGATCGGTGAATTAATTGGACCTGGTGGAAAGACCATCAAAAAGATCATCGCCGATACGGAATGTAGCATCGAAGTGGATGATGACGGGACAGTTACGATTTCCGGACACGACGAAGCTAAATGCCGGGATGCCATGGAATTAGTTCGCGCTATTACCATGGAGCCGGAAATCGGTATGGTTTTCGATGCCGTAGTCACCCGGATCATGTCCTTCGGCGCTTTCGTGGAGTTTGCTCCTGGTCGCGAGGGAATGGTACACATCTCAGAGTTAGACTGGAACCGTACAGATCGTGTCGAAGATGTAGTGAAACCAGGAGATATTGTAAAAGTGAAATTGATACGGGTAGATGATCAAGGCCGCTACGATTTCAGCATGAAAGCCCTCATGCCTAAACCGGATAATTATCGGCCACCGCAACGTCGTCCCCGGCCACACCATGGCGGCGATCGACAGCATAAACGCCCCTTCCGGCCAAAACGTTATTAATTCAAGCTAAAGGATAACTATGGTTATTGGTGTCCCAAAGGAAATAAAAGCCAATGAAACCCGGGTGGCCTTAACCCCCCAGGGCGCCCTGGAATTGACGCAAAATGGTCACCAGATTCT
This sequence comes from uncultured bacterium, assembly GCA_964490885.1. Taxonomy (GTDB): domain Bacteria; phylum Fidelibacterota; class Marinisomatia; order Marinisomatales; family TCS56; genus CAZBEL01. Next base: position 1,054 of record CAZBEL010000079.1, on the reverse strand, counting down.
GGTGGAGAAAGAAGCCGGTCTGGCCAGCGGTCTCAGTAGTGAAGAGTACGAAGCCGTGGGGTGTCAGATAATAGACACACCCGAGGAAATATTCCAAAAAGCCGACTTAATTGTGAAAGTGAAAGAGCCACAACCGGTAGAATTGGCCATGCTCCGCCCGGAGCTGTCAATGTTCACTTATTTTCACTTCGCCGCCTCGGAGGAATTAACCCGATCTTTCTTAGACTCGGGAGCCACAGCCATCGCGTACGAAACGATCATGTCCTCTGACGGAACATTGCCTTTGTTGGTTCCCATGAGTGAAGTGGCTGGCCGCATGGCCGTGCAAGAAGGGGCTAAATACCTGGAATTTGCCCAGGGTGGCCGAGGAGTACTGTTAGGAGGTGTCCCGGGAGTAGAACCGGCCACAGTCACTATTTTGGGGGGTGGAGTTGTAGGGACCAATGCAGCGTACATTGCTGCGGGCCTGGGAGCTAGAGTTTACATCCTGGACACTAACTTAAATCGTTTGCGTTACTTGGACGAGATCATGCCCAAGAATGTGACTACTATCTATAGTAATCGCTACAACTTGTCAGAATTACTGCCCCGCACAGACCTATTAATCGGCGCCGTTTTGATCCCTGGGGCCAAAGCCCCTAAATTGGTCACACGAGAGATGGTAAAGACGATGAAGCCACGAAGTGTTATTGTAGACGTGGCCGTAGACCAGGGAGGTTGTGTGGAGACCAGCCGGCCTACTACTCACGAGAATCCCATCTACGTTATTGACGACATTATCCATTACGGTGTAGCTAACATGCCCGGAGCTGTTCCCATGACCTCCACCGTGGCTTTAACTAATGCAACAATTCCCTATTTAAAGGAATTGGCTGATCAGGGCATTCCAGAAGCCTTAAAGAATAGCAACTCTTTACTTACCGGTTTAAATATTTTTAAGAAGCAGGTAACCCATCGCGGTGTGGCGGAGGCTTTTGGCTTGGCCTATGTACCCCCGGAAGAAGCACTGGCCACGTAAGGAGATATTCTATTGGAAGGATGCCTTAAAACCCTT
>CAZBEL010000078.1:0-7008 GCA_964490885.1 uncultured bacterium | reverse complement strand
ATCGCATCGATGCCTACCTGGATACATGGGGTTGGCCTTTGCCCATGCTATTTCGAGTGGGTATTAGTAAAGATATCATTCAGGGAGAGCGTCACTTTCTGACAGTTGCGGTGGATGCAGTGCACCCTAATGACAACCTGGAATATGTCAATGCCGGGATTGAATATACCTGGCGGGATATGCTCAGTCTGCGAGTTGGGCACTCTAATTTGTTCCTCGAAGACGCGCAACAAGGACTGTCCATAGGAGCTGGTGTAAAATATCGAATAAAGAACCAGTTCGTCCTGAAATTAGATTATGTAAGTCGAACCTTTGGTGTCTTTAAAAACGTCACCGGTTATTCATTAAGCCTAGCTTTTTAGCTATTGCTAACGTAGGACCCAGCCCGAAAGTCGGTTGGGTAGAATAACTTGTTAAAAGGTACAGTTCGAAAAAATATCTTCTATAGTTTCCCTTTTGCGAATAAGCTGAGGGTGTTCTCCATGAAGTAAGATTTCTGCCGCGCGGGGACGAGTATTAAACTGATGAGACATAACGAACCCGTACGCTCCCACATCCAGAATGGCGAGGAGTTCCCCTTCGTCAACTTCGGGAAAGGGTCGGTCCACCGCCAGACGATCTGTATTTTCGCAAATACGACCCGTGATATCTACCTTTTGTGTGGCAGGTGCCTGGGGATCTTGCACTTTGACAATCTGGTGATAGGCTTGGTATAAACTGGGTCGCATGAGGGTCTCCATCCCGGCATCTAAACCAATAAAAGTCCGATAACTTTTTTTAATGCCCGTTACTCGAGTGAGAAGGATTCCGGCATCGCCCACAATGTATTTCCCAGGCTCAATCCAAAGCTCTGGTGGCGCCTGGCCTTGTTTCTGAAAAACCGGGAAGTATATTGCTTTTAAGTCCTGAAATAGTGACTGGACATCTAAGGGATGCTCTTCGGGGGTGTAAGGGATTCCAAACCCTCCCCCCATACTAATGAACTCCATTGGTATGCGGCCTCTATCCCATAATATTTGGACTATCTCCAGAATGGCTTTTAATAAAGTAACGAAGTAAGTCTGGTCGAGAATACCCGAACCGCTCATGCATTGTAAGCCAAAGCGCTTGATCCCTACTTTTTGAGCCTGTTCATAGGCTTGGATAATTTGGTCTGGAGGAATCCCGAACTTTGCATCCCGACCACCGGTGACGATTTGGGAAAAGGTCCCTTTACCAAACCCTGGGTTTAATCGAAAGGAAATCAACTCTGGTAAGCCAATCCGTTCCAATCGCTGGACAGAGGTGGCATCGTCGAGGTTTATAACCGCTCCAAAAGTTAGGGCGGCTTTTAAATCGTCTAGAGACTCGTAGTTTCCGGTGTAAATACATTCTTCTGGGCGTATCCCGGCTTGCTTAGCCACCCACAGTTCCCCCGGGCTGGAGCAGTCAGCTCCCAAGGTTGGATCAGCCTCTTTTAAAAATCGCACCAGGTGGGGATTGTTGTTGGCTTTAACGGCATAACAGATGTGTGAGTGGGGGAAGGCCTCCCGTAATGCTCCACCCAACCGCTGAAGGTTGTCCCGAAGACGGTCTCCAGAATAGAGATATAGTGGTGTCCCAAATTCTTGAGCTAGAGACTCCAGCAAGGGTCTTTTCTCCAAAAGTGGTAGGAGGGGGTGTGAGAAATGTTTCATAACTAATAGTATGCCGTAAAAATACGGTTTTTCACGGTCTCTAAAATTATCTATTGGAGCTCACTATTCGAAGGAAATAACAAAAAAGGAATTCATAAAAAAATAATTTAATTATACTATTTTATGATGTTTTAAACTGATGAATCCCGAGGAGGAAAAATTCCAATTACTACAGCATTTTATTTGTAGGTGAAAAGATAAGTATTGTAAGATTAGGGGCTTGGTGTAAAGCATTGGCCACTTTTTAACCATCCTAACATCCTCAAATAAAGTGACGACATTTCCCTATGGACCTAAAGACATTGACTTCCACGGTACATACATTCTGGAACGAGCACATTCTTCCAGTACTAAAGACCTATGTTGAAATACCCTGCAAATCCCCCGTCTTTGATCCCGAATGGGAACGGAATGGTTATATCCAGGAGGCTTCCGAGTTAGTCCAGTCCTGGGTTAAAGAGCACCAACCAACGGGTGCTCAGCTCACGGTTTTCCAAGACCCAGGTAAAACACCCCTATTATTCTTAGAACTCCCGGGGGCCATACCGGGGAGTGTTCTTATTTACGGACATTTAGATAAACAACCCGAGATGGAGGGGTGGCGCGAGAATCTGGGGCCATGGAAAGCTGTCATCCAAGACAATAAACTCTACGGTCGGGGTGGTGCCGATGACGGCTACGCTATCTTTGCTGCAGTAGCAGTTCTAAACGCTCTGCAAGAACAAGGTATTCCTTTGCCTACAATTCGCATTATTGCCGAATTCTCCGAAGAAAGTGGTTCCCGCGACTTACCGCATTATATTGATACATACAGCCATCAAATTGGGTCTCCCGACTTGGTAATTTGTCTTGATTCTGGAGTGGGAGATTACGAACGGTTTTGGACCACCACTTCCTTGCGTGGTCTGGCTGGAGGTACCTTACGAGTTGAAGTATTGAAAGAAGGGATTCACTCAGGTCATGGGAGCGGGATTGTTCCTTCCTCTTTCCGCATACTTCGTGAACTTTTAGATCGGTTGGAAGATTCTAAAACAGGTGAAATATTACCTTCTATGCTATCGGTGGAAATACCAGAAAATCGCATTGGGGAAGCTCGTGCGTTAGTCCAAACATTAGGATCCAGATTTTTATCTTCTTTCCCATGGTCAGCGACTATGCGACCGGTCTCCAGTGACCCTTTGGAGTTGGTTTTGAACCAAACCTGGAGAAGTGCTCTCTCGGTTACCGGGATTGATGGGATTCCTCCTATTAATGACTCGGGGAACGTCTTACGGCCTTATACAACGGTGAAACTCTCCATGCGGATTCCTCCAACACTCCCAGCCGATGTGGCCATTGAAACACTAAAGAGCGTTTTATTAGAAAAACCCCCTTATGATGCAAAGGTTAGTCTCACTGATTATGAGGTCGCTACCGGTTGGAATGCACCTCCTTTGAAAAACTGGCTTCAGCAGGCCATTCAAGAGGCCTCAGAGAACTTTTTTGGGGCACCTGCTCTGGCCATGGGGGAAGGAGGATCCATCCCCTTCATGTCCATGTTGGGTCAACGTTTCCCGGATACACAATTTCTTATTACTGGTGTATTAGGACCGCAAGCCAATGCTCATGGTCCTAACGAGTTCTTACATTTACCTTACGCCCAAAAGTTAACGAGCAGTATTGCTTATATATTAGCTCAGTTTAGCCAGCAATAACCTGTTTTTGGGGTTTTGGGGAACCCAATCCTTCTGTAACTGCTGTTGTATGGTTATGTAGGAGAAGGTGCCAGCACCGGACGTTTTCGTGTATTGTAATAATATCCCAACCAGATTAATGTTATCCCAATGATTTCCATTAGATATAGGATTTCAGTATGTCCCGTGCGACTGTAGATGCCCCCAATGCCTGGCATAAGAGCACCAGCAGCGATCAATGAATTACCAATAAAACGATCCCTACTAATTTGATTACCCTTTCCCGTTCCCCGGGAGTGACGGTAAAAATGCCAGGCAGAATAAAGGGCGCCCCCAACTAAAAATATCACTGCATACGTATTAATGAACGGGCTAAACGCTCGAACCCACTGCCACGTGAAAGCCTTGCCACTAGGGAGGCGAGGATCTACCACGGCATAGTTTATAGGACTAAAAAGGACGCATACTGCTGCTATGGTTACCACTGTAATTAAACCGAGGGTAAGGCGGTAGGCGGTCTTCCGTCTGAGGAGATACCAGACCGTTCCTTGGGCCAGAGGCGCACCACCCATGAGTGCGCCAACGATGTACCAGAATTTGAAAATCACCGGGTTCCAGCCAAATAGGGCAATCCACCCTTCGGCGAAAGTACCCATGCCGAACACCAACACACCTCCACTCCACCAGAGGAGATGTACTCCCTGATTTCCCCGTTGCCGGTAGCGTGTGAATATTCTCCAGGCAAAGAGAATAGAGATCATGGTCGTTGCAATTGGTAAGTAATATAAGAGGGTAATATTATGCATGCTTAACCTTTCTATTAAGTATAAGTAGGGTCCGTTTCACTTGGGTTAGGATAATGCGTCTTGCCTAAAGTGATTTGTATTCAAATAAGACGATTCCTGACGAATAGTCACGAAACTGGAGTTTGTAGTATTGTCCGTCGACTTTAAAAAGGTACACGTAATCGGGATGCTCCACAATGACTTTGTGGTTATAGGGTGGTTCGGGATGGTAGACTAATACAGCATTGTCTTCCCCGTACCCAAGCGTTCGTAGGTTCCCGTTATCCTCCAGCCAATCAACATTATCCGGGATCGTCGTTAAAGATTGGAAATCTTGATCCTCAAGGATGGCCACCTGCACGTCGGATTCATAATTCAATAAAATACTGGGCATATAAAAGACGCTGCCCACTTCCGGTGAATAGACGGGCGTGGTCACCAACCCTAAATGCCAGTCTTCCGGAAGGATGGTCGTGGCATTGGTAAATTCAAAATAGGCTGGTTCCGTGTCGGAGTAGGATATGGTTTTCTCGTTGGCCGAACCGAAGGTGCTATCGTTCAACTGATAGGCGTACTTGATGTTAAACTGGGAAGGCGTGGCTGATTGGATCATCAGCTTGATCCATTCGTAGTCTGAAGTACGTATAAAAAAGAGTGAACCGTTGGTCTGGATACTGTGATCAGCAGGGTTGTAAGTACTGGCGTCCATCCACTGATCACCGATGACGTAATCGCTAGTGTCGTTAATCCAACCTTGTAAGGGTAGTTCAGCAGCGTCAAACTCTATACCGGTCACTTTCTGGCCTTTCATCCCGGCTGCCGAATTCATGGCCACTAAATAGGTCATATTGCCCGCCATGAATTGCAAATCATAACTACTGACAAACTCACCGGTTGTAAAAGAGAACAGTTGTGCTCGTTGATTGATGTCCTCCGAGTACACTTCTGTCCCTTCACCATTGGAACTTCCCGACTGTTCACATCCTATCCAGAGTAGGGATAATAGAGAGAGTAAAAGAGCAGGTTTGTGGAGTAACATTTTCATTTTCCTTTCAGGTTTGAGGTTAGTTCGATGTAAAACTGACGCCCGATGAAAGGGCCGTATTGTTGATCAGTTTTATTCAAAAGATTGAGCACACCGAGAACAAATGTGAGGTCATCGGTTATTTTTAGTTTACTGTCCACATCTATGAGGGAATATGCTTGCCGTTCATGGGTTTCCATGGTCTGCGTGGCCACTACGAATTCGTCTACCAAATAGGGTCCCACGAATTTGAGCTTTAAAGCCGAAGAGAATCGTCCATCAATGGACTTATAACTACCCCTTATATGGGCCGTGTGGACGGGTTGATTGGTCACCAATTTCCCGGTTGTCAAATTTTTATTGTAGGCCCAGTTATATCCCCAACTGGCTAACCACTGTCGCGAAGCATACCACCGCCCTTGAATCTCGATGCCCATGTAGCGGACTCGATCTACGTTTACGTAGGTAAACTTTCCTGGTGAGATGAGGTAATCCACGATCATTTGCCGAAAAAGGTTATTATAGAGAGTTACACTAACGAGGTACTCTCCTTGATGGTAATATTCGAACCCCACCGAAGTACCATTGGAAGTCTCCGGTTTTAAATTGGGATTCCCAATGATTTCATAACCAAATTGCTGATGGTTCCAGTTAATGTACCGATCCATGAAGGAGGGCATGCGGAAGCCCTGGCCCCAGGAGTAGCGGAATTTCCAACGGTCGGCAAACTCCATCATGGCGGCGATTCGGGGACTAATGACCGGATCGATTTCCTGGTTATCGTCCCACCGCAGACCACCAACCAGGGTGACGTGGGGAGCCAAAGAATATTCTAGTTGTCCGTAAATGCCGAGAGAGGGTAGGGATCTTTGGCCGCCTGCTACCCGATCACTGAAAAACTGGTCGCGACTGAATTCAGCGCCTACGTTGATGGAACTCTTTGCAACGGTAAGTAGAGAATTGACCTCTAATTCTTGTTGTTCTTCGGTCGTGTGTTCCTCTTTAACTAATGCACCCCAGGGGCGATTCTGGGTGTAGTCACGTTGATACCGATCCCACCGGAATAGAGACTTAATTTGCCATTCAGGAAAGGGAGCTAATTGATATTCCAGGAAGTTAGTATTTCGTATGATCTTTGTGTCCGTGTTCATGAGGATCGTTTCACTGGCCTCCTGGTTTACAAAATGAGTGGTGTTCCACTTAATTTTTTGTCGATCGCTCCATTTCCATTCGATTGTATTTCCAAATGAGACCCGGTCATATTTATCAATGTCGATATACTGGATGGTTTTATCCACGTTAGCAGCTAAGTAATCAAAATCGAATTGGAGATTGAAAGCCTTCCATTGATTGAAGTAATTCAGGCGCATATCGTACTTCCCACGGTCGCGAACAAAGGGATTAAAGGACTGGTCACCGCCGGTATAGCGCAATTTCAAAGAGAGTGGCCGGGCACTGATTTTTCGACGGGTGATTACGTTAATTACACCTCCCATGGCTTCACTACCATACAGGGAAGAGCTGGGACCCTTAATGATCTCGACTTTATCAATAATTGCGGTAGATATCTGATCCAAGGCATTCCGGTTGTTGAACTTGCCGATCACTGGTTGTCCGTCAACCAGAATTAGAACATACTTAGAATCCATCCCCAAGATGTTAACAATCGTTCCTCCTTCAACGGACGTGCTAACGGAGACCCCTGATCGCTGGTCTAACAATTCTCCTAAGTCCAGCGCACCGGATTGATCAATTTCGTGTCGGGAGATGACCTCCGTGGCGATGGGGACGTTTTGATGAATTTTCCCCGAACGTGTGCCGGTCACTACAACGGAACCCATCTGAAAGAA
>CAZBEL010000077.1:0-7048 GCA_964490885.1 uncultured bacterium | reverse complement strand
GGATATGCTGTATTTTTTAACATGCATAACGTGGAACTTCTCCATTCCGTCCCGATCTTTTCCGACCTTCCCCGCTCTGCTCTGAGTAAGATTGCTGAAAGGATGGTCTCCCGTTCCTATAGTAAGGGACAGATGATTCTTTTAGAGGATGCCTTGGGCAAAACGTTTTTTGTAATCGCCAGCGGTAGCGTAAAAATTACCCGCTTGAGTGATGACGGTCGGGAAGTGATCCTGGCCATGTTAGGGGAAGCCGACTTTTTTGGCGAAATGTCCCTGTTAGATGGTGAAGGTCGCTCAGCCAATGTAGTGGCCTTGGAAGATTCCGAGGTGCTCACCCTAACCCGAAGCGATTTTCTAGAAATATTAGAACAATATCCTAAGATCGCTATCAGCTTGCTGGAAGAACTAACGCGGCGACTGCGCAAGAGTGATCAGCAAATCGAAAGTTTATCCCTCAGTGATGTGGAGCACCGCATCGGGATTACCCTCGTGAGGCTTGCTGAGGAGTTGGGTACCATTCACATGGGGGATGTTACCATTCGTAATCTACCTTTTCAGCAAGATATCGCCAACATGGCAGGGACCTCAAGAGAAACTGTTTCCCGTACGTTAGCAATTTTGGAGGAGAAAGGATACATCCATCGAGATAAACGCACCCTGACCATTTTTGATTTCAATTCTTTCCGAAAAGTTTTTTACTGACCTTTAATCCTGACACGGTAGCAGGTGATTTGATGGTGAAGGCATTATTGCAGAAAATATTGTCCAACAATCACCGTACCCTTTCTCAAATCATCACCCGGATAGAGAATGAAGAGCCACTTCCTAACGGTTTTTTTAATGAACTTTATCCTCACGCCAATCAGGCTTTGCGATTGGGGATAACGGGTCCACCGGGAGCCGGGAAAAGTACCCTCACTGATCAGTTAATACAGCGGTATTTGGACCGGGGGCAAACCGTAGGGGTAGTGACGGTGGACCCCAGCAGCCCTTTTACCGGTGGGGCCTTGCTTGGAGATCGGGTACGCATGAATCAATACGCTTGGGATGAACGGGTTTTCATTCGCAGCATGGGTTCCCACGGCCATTCAGGAGGCCTGGCCCGAAAATCCCAGGAGGTGGGAGATGTGCTATCAGCCAGTGGTAAGGATGTGATTATCTTCGAAACTATCGGCGTTGGGCAGGCTGAACTGGACGTGGCACAGGCAGTAGATATTACTATGGTGGTGTTGGTTCCTGAGTCCGGAGACGAGATACAAATGATGAAAGCTGGTCTTATTGAAATCGCCGACCTTTTTGTAGTGAACAAAGCCGACCGGGAAGGCGCTGGACGCCTTTCCCAACTGTTAAAAAATCTGATCCATACTTTTGCCCAGCCAGGACAGGCGGAACCCCCCGTTTTTACTACCATTGCTAACCGGGGAGAAGGTGTGGATGAACTTTTTCGGGGTATCCAGGATTATTTGGAAAAATTATCTCAATCAGGCGACCTTGATCAGAAACGCCTAGAACGCCATCGTCACCGTATCCTATCTCTCATTCAGGAACAGCTCTTAGATTCTTTCTGGACATCGGAGAAGGTCAAGGCTTTTGAAAGACAAACCCAGTCCATTGATTCCATCCAGGATTCTCCCTATAAAATTTCAGCAGCTTTGCTGAATTCCTATGAGCATGTCTGACGAGAACAGCATGTCCTTTTTAGATCACCTGGAGGAACTCCGGTGGCGGATTATCAAGAGTTTGATTGCCGTTCTGGTTGGGGGGATTATTACGTTCTTTTTCGTAGACGACATCATTAATTTTCTCATCGCTCCCACAAAACGATTAGGGATTAATATGCAGTTGCAAGTCCTGAGGGTTCAGGGCATGTTCCTGATCAAATGGGGCTTGGCCATCGTGGGCGGTGTCATTTTAGCCTTACCCGTTCTGACTTACCAGCTTGTCCAATTTGTGGCGCCTGGACTTTATTCCAACGAAAAACGCTACCTGTATCCTTTTGTCTTTAGTAGCTATATTTTCTTTTTGATCGGGGTGGTTTTCGCTTACACGGTAATCATCCCGTTTTCGCTACGCTTTTTCACCTCCATGGGTATTGGGGATATTCAAAATAATTTTTCTATTAACTATTACTTTAGTTTCATTACCTGGTTGATCTTAGGGGGCGGGGTTATCTTTGAATTGCCCGTAGTTGTATTTATTTTATCTTCCATCGGGTTGCTCACACCGCCTTTTATGCGCCATTACCGACGGCATGCCATCGTGTTCATCGCTATCCTTTCGGCTTTCATTACCCCTCCCGATCCGGTGAGTATGATTGCCATGGGTATTCCCCTCATTGCCTTGTATGAAATTAGCATTGGTGTCTCTTGGGTAGTGACGCGCAAGAAAATGCGGGCTGCGAAGTGATTGGTAGACGAGTTCAACAGGGTTATATTTTCCCATGGCTGGTGAACTAAAAACCCTTAAAGAAATAACCGCTCCCATCTTTGAGGACATTAAGCTATTCGAAAGGGAGATTCGGGAAGCCCTTACCTCCGAGGTGCGCTTGGCCAATACTATTGGCAAATATATTGTCAAGCACAAGGGTAAACACATTCGGCCTATTCTGACGATCCTGTCCGCGCGCCTTTGCGGAACACCCACCATGAATAGCTACAAGGCCGCTACTCTTATCGAGTTGATTCATCTGGCATCTTTGATTCATGATGATGTTGTTGACGAGTCTACTAAAAGGCGGGGATTCCCTTCCATTAATTGGGTCTGGAAAAACAAGGTGGCCGTCCTCATGGGGGATTTCATTCTCAGCCGGGCCCTGGTGAACTTGGTGGGTCTGCGCGACTTTGAAGCCCTGGAGCTCATCTCAGAAACTGCCGAGCAGCTAAGTTCGGGAGAGTTTTTACAAATTGAAAAAAGTCGCTCAAAAACTATGACCGAGCATATCTATTACGATATGATCTACAAGAAAACGGCCTCCCTCATCGCCACCAGTTGCCAGTTGGGTGCCATTACTGCTACCCATGATGCAAAAGACCGACAGGCCATGCGGAAGTTTGGCGAAAACCTGGGTATGGCATTCCAGATAAAGGATGACACTTTCGATCTGTTGGGAAGTGAGCGTAAAACAGGTAAGAATATGGGAATAGACATTAAGAAAAACATTCTTACCCTTCCTTTAATTCACTCCTACAACCATCTTACCAGAGCCGAAGCCCGCCAAGTGAAAAGAATCCTTCAAATGAAGAAAAAATCCAAGAAGGATTTGCTAGAGTTAAAACAAATAATCGAAGAATCCGGCGGGTTCGCCTTCGCCCTGGAAAAAATAGAAGATTTCAGCGAACGTGCGTTGGACGCTATTGCCCAGTACCCAGACTCCATTTATAAAGATGCCCTCAAAGACTTAGTATATTATAATATTAACCGGGATCATTAGTATGGACACACCCCGGACCATTTTGGTCCTTCGGTTCAGTTCCATTGGTGATATTGTCTTGTCTACTAGTATTTTGGCTGCTCTAAAAAAAAATTTACCTCAGGCACAGATTGATTTTGCCACCCTACAGACCTACGCTCCCTTGCTGGAAGGTCATCCACATATTCGTCATCTCTATTGCGTCGAGCGCGACGCCGGTTACAAACCATTGAAAGCCTTGGGAAAATATTTTGAACTTAAAGGATATGATTTGATTATCGATCTCCATAACACTCTACGATCGAAAATAATCTGCAGTCAACTGTTGCATACACCCCACGTGGTGTATCGCAAACCTCGTTGGAAGCGTTTCAAGCTATTCCAGTTCCATTTGAACCACTTTCCTGACCGTAGTAATCAGAGACAGATGTACCAAGAAACAATTAAGCATTTATTAAAGGTGGATGCTGAACTCCAACCCACCTCCTTGCGTCTCTCTTCGGTGGAAATCCAAAAAGGCAGGACATTATTAGCTGAGCATAGAGTAAAGGGAGATTACTTAGTGGTGCTCCCCGGGGCAGCCTGGAAACAAAAGACTTGGTTTAAGGAATACTACCAAACGCTTTTTACCCAAATCAAGGCTGCCTTATCCGTAAATTTAGTTGTCCTGGGAGGGACCACAGATACTATTTGCGCGGAAATTTCCGCTGGTGTGGCCGGAACCGTCGATCTGCACGGTCTTTTGGGTTTAAGGGAAACGTTGGGAGTCCTTGCTGGTGCTCGGTTGGTTTTGGGTAGCGATACGGGGTTTGTTCATGCAGCCGAAGCCTTGGGAGTGCCAGTAGTCATGATCCTTGGACCTACGTCCTACGAAACTGGTGGTGGTACTTATTTGGACAACTCCGTGACACTTCAGGCAAAAGATGTCTGGTGTCGGCCTTGTTCCCAGAATGGGCGACGGCCGTGTTATCGTTCACTGCAGGTTTGTATGGAGCGGATTACACCCGATCAAGTTTTTCACCACGTGTGCCAAAATTTAGGTGTGGCATGAGTTTTTTCTGGAAAACCATTTATAACATTTTTATCCTACCACTGCTTCTATTCATTGCATTATTGGGGAGCTTATTTAATGCCAAACTAAGGGAAGGATTCCGAAAACGATTCTCCACGATACGCATTTTAAAGTCCTTTTTTGTCGGGTTGGATCGTAATCAGGTAGTCTATTGGTTCCATGTGGCCTCTCACGGGGAGTACGAAATCATTCGCACAGTCTTGAAAGGGTTGAAGGAGGTCGAACCCAAAGCGGTTGTGGTAGTGAGTTTTTTCTCCCCTTCGGGATTTAACCATGTTCGAGATGAGCTCATCGACTGCAAGGTTTACCTCCCGTTTGATTTGATATGGTCTGTCCGTCGGGCTTTGAAAATTGTCCGCCCCAAGAAGATCATTTTTGCAGCGTACGATGTTTGGCCAAACTTGATCTGGACGGCCAAACGTTTTGGCGTACATGCGACTTTAGTTGCCGCCCGATTGGAGCGGGGTACTAAAAAGCTATGGCCTGTGGCTCGGAGCTTTTACCGTAACGTCTACCGCTGTTTTGCCACGATTTACACGGTAGCCGAGTGGGACTACCTCCAGGTCCAGAAATTAGTGAGTCGTCCTGGCCGTCCGTTGATCAGGGTTCTGGGAAATCCACGTTACGATCAGGTGAAAAGTAAGGCGGATAATTTCACTCAGCAGCGCACAGAGTCGGTCCTGCGTCGTCAAAAACGAATCATTATTGGTAGTGTACACAAAGAAGATGAACGTGTTATCCTGGATCCCCTCATTGCTTTGCTTCAGGAGAACTTAGAAATCTCCATGCTGTGGGTGCCCCATGAGCCCTCTGTAAAGAATTGTCAACTTTACCAGGATACATTTAGTCAACAAGGTTTGGAAACCAGGTTATTAAACAATCACCGTTTAAACCAGTTAATCGATACCCGGGTGATTATTGTAGATGGTGTAGGAAAATTAGCCCGGCTATATTGGCATGGCCGTTTAGCGTATGTAGGTGGTGGTTTTTCTACGGGTGTGCACAATGTGATGGAGCCAGCCATTGCCCGTTTGCCGGTACTCTTTGGTCCGCGATATCAAAATTCTCATGAAGCTACGGAACTGTTGAAAGCCGGAGGGGGTTTTACTTTCAGTAACCAGGAAGAATTACTTCAACTTTTCCACTGGCTACTGAGTGATCAGGAAGCCTTTTTAAAAGCCAGTTTGGCTGCCACGGCTGTGATTCATAAGAATTTGGGCTCGTCCACGCGAGTCGTTCGAGGCATTATTCGTGACTAAACCCCTTGCTCTAACGGTTCATTTCCCAAAGTTCTCCTACCATTGTACTTTCCAGATGAAGCCAGGGCTACATGTTGTCTATGGGGAAAGTGGCGTGGGGAAGTCGGACTTTATTCGTTCCCTGGCCGGGTTATCTCCGCGCGAGGCTCACAACTATCATATTGTACAACACAATGCTCATGGTCGTATACAGGTAGTCTTTCAGAATCCTGACCAGCAGATTGTCTCCAGTCGTCTGGATGGAGAATTAGCTTTCGCTTTGGAATGTAAAGACCAGGACCCGGTGCAATTACAGCAAAACTTAGCAAGGTTAAAAAGCCAACTTCCTTTTACTACTGAAGATACTCGTCACCCAGCTACATTAAGCGGGGGAGAGAAGGAGATGTTGAACCTGGTTACGGCCTTCAGTACAGAGCCGGAATGGATTCTCATTGACGATGGGTTATCCTTTTTAAGCTATCCTTATAAGCGACGTATGGTTGAATTTATGCAGGAACGCATGGCAGACACCGGTTGTGGCGTGCTCTGGTTCACCTCAGATAGGTCTGACTGGGTTTTTAGTGACTACAACTATGAATTGTCACTTTCCGCTTTTGAACAGATAATCGAACCTCACCAAACATCCTGGCCGACGTTCAAACTACCTAAAGGAACACTTAAAGTACATATTGCTAACCTTTGTTTTAATTACGATTCCAATAAGTTATTCCATGACTTTTCCTTAGAGATAAACAACGTTCGTAGCCTTGGATTGGTGGGGAATAATGGTTGTGGGAAAACGACCCTGGCCCGTGTGTTATTAGGGCTGTTGGACCCTCACGAAGGCCGGTGTGAATTATCTTTTTCTAATGGTCCGGTGGTGGGGGTGTATTTAGATCAGTTCCCTGAGTATCTCCTAGGCGCGGAAACATTAGAGTCGTTTTTAAAACGTCTTGTGGATGGCGGACGTTTTCAGCCGCGTAAGATTCGTTCCTGCTTGAAGACTTTAGAGCGTCTGCAAATACCATGGGAATTAGTAAAAGACCGGTCTGCTCTGGATTTAAGCTGGACCTCCTTGCGCTTGATCCTTACCGTGATTCTTAGTCACGGTCAGTATAATCTTCTAGTTTTAGATGAACCAACCTTTGGCATGGGGTATGAACAAGCCGTAACTTTATTGCGTTATTTGCATACTTGTTTAAAGTCACAACATCTCATTATCATCTCACATGAAATGGAATTTTTAAAAGGTATTTGTGATCAAATTGTCTCTATCGATCAGAAAATAGTCCAACAGCCAGGGAGGGACACACTTGAATCCATCCGTTG